>CAYYSH010000108.1:0-8703 GCA_964474265.1 uncultured Anaerolineales bacterium | reverse complement strand
ACTCAATGTACGGTTGTCGGCAGCATCTCGGTCGGAACAACTGTGATAGCGCAGGCAGGGTGGTCGCCGATTGATGACCGTCGCTACCCGACTGGTTGGGGCTGGGTACTGATCGAAACCGAGGCCGGCCAGCGTGCGTGGATCTGGGGCCGTGCTGTGCGCCTGACGCTGGATGGGCAGATGCTCCCGGAAGTGCCAGAGGATAAGATCCCAAGCTGTGCTCCGCCGTCGGAGCCATTACCGGACAGCAAGACGGTGGCTCCGAGCCCGGATCATGGAACCATCATCGACATGCCGCGCACTGGCCATCGTACATCGCCAACCGCCACGCCCGAGCCGACAAGAGTTCCCACGGCGACTCCAACCGAATCTGCGCCGGCAGCGCCTACGCCCTCAACGGTGCGTGGTTTCCCTCGCCCGCCGACACCTACGCCGGGTGGCCGCTAGTCTGCGGGAGGTCACCGGTGATACGACCGCTAGCTGCCCCTGGCGGAACACGCGTAGCCTTTGGCACGCTCGTCCTGCTCCTGGTGTTTCGTCTGGTGGGGCTGGTGGGCACTTTGCTGCCGGCCAGCGCGACGGGGGTTAATCTAGTCGTCAACGGCGGTTTTGAAACCGGGACATTCGCTCCATGGACGGTCGGCGGTACGTTATCAACGCCAGTCATAACCGGTGAATCAGTCTCAGAGGGCACCCTTTCCGCCCGGCTAGGCGATCCTGTGCCGGCTGTGGATCATCCAGCCGGCACGTCCTGGGTTTCGCAAACCATCCATATCCCTCGCACTTTTCGAGCCCCGGCTTTGATCTTTCACTATCGCATCGTTACCAACGACATCATACACTGGGCCAGCTTCCGTGCTGAGGTGCTCAGCCCAACTGGGCAATTGCTCGAAATACTTCTCCGAGACGGATACGATCCTCGCAATGGTGCTGCTATTCCAGGGTATGACATGGGCTGGCAGGTAGCGCGATTCGACCTGTCGGCCTATCGCGGTAAGACGATTCAGATCTACTTTGAGAGTCGAAATGAGCATGATGGTAGCTGGGGGATCTGGACGTATCTGGATGACGTGCGGGTGATTGAGCGGAGCCAGGTTTTCCTTCCGGTTATCATGCGTAATCACCAGGGCGTTGTGCCCACACCAACGCCTACGCCCACGTATGAGTTGACACCGACGGCTACACCGACGTCTACAGAGACGGTTACCCCGACCTCCACGCCTTCTCCCACCGTCACGTCGACGGCCACCGACACGCCGACGCCGGCTGATACTCCAACCCCGACGCCGACGCCAGGATGGTTTCAGTGGCCAAGCCCGACGAGTGCCGATCTGGCTGATGTGGCAGTGGCCAGCGATGGTACTGGCTGGGCAGTGGGCGCATCCGGTTTGATTTTGTACTTTGACGGGCGTGAATGGCTTCCCTGGCCGGGTGCCTCTCCGACGACGGAAAACATCACGGCTGTCCACGTGTCATCGCGCCTTGAAGCCTGGGCTGTAACCGACGCTGGTTCGATCCTGCAATTCCGCGGTACCGACTGGTACCTGCTTGGGCACGTAACCCTGCATGGCGAGGCACTTTGGGACATTCACATGACAGCGCACGATGAGGCCGGCTGGGCCGTGGGCGATCAGGGAACCGTCGTGTGGTTCGACGGCACCAGTTGGTTTCTGGTTCCAGATACGTTGATTCCGACAACTCAGACGCTACGTGCGGTGTACGCAGTTAGTCCGGACAGAGCGTGGGCTGTGGGAGACAACGGGACGATTCTGTACTATCTCAATAACATGTGGCGAAACTGGTCAGCCGCCATGCCAAATATCCAGACATCAGCAACACTTTGGGACATCGAGATGTACGGGGCTGATGATGGGTGGATTGTTGGCGATGTTGGCACCTTGATGAAGTACATTAATGGAGCCTGGTATTTCCTGACCCCACATCCTGTCGATGCTGATCTCTACGCGGTGAGATTACTCGCTCCGAACTGCGGTTATGCAGTTGGGAGTTTAGGTACGGTTCTATCGTATGACGCGACCGGCTGGGCGCCGACCGGCCTGTCCGTAAGCGATGCGCTGATGGGCGTGGACCTCCGCTCGCCCGAGGACGGATGGGCAGTGGGCAATGGCGGCGTGGTGTTGCGACGCGGCTTTAGTTATGAGGTGCCGACGCTCACCCCTACACGCCGGCCACCCACACCGACGCGGACGACAACGCCGACCAGCACAGCGACGGCCACTATTACCCTGACACCAACGTTCACACCAACCTCATCATACACACCTTCACCGACAATGACAGAGACAGCGACGGCAACTGTCACCCCCACGCCGACACAAAGTCCCACGCCAACTATGACCTCCACGCCGACGCAGACCCCCACGCCAACGACAACATCAACTGCGACACTGGGTGCGACAAGAACTGACACCGCTACTCCCTCGCCGACATCCACGTTAACCGCCACGGTTACCCCGACTTCTACATGGACCTCCACACCTCACGACCCTGACACAAGCTAGCTGACGCTTTTCATACGCTAACAGCGTAGGAGAAGCGTCGAAACCCCGCTGGCCTGACGGTCAGAAGTTTTCGTCTGGCTATGGTAACATACATCTGTGAATCAGATTGGTTGCTCAATGGCAGAGCCTTGGGAAAGCGGCTTCCAGGGAAGTGGAAGGTGATATAGATGGATGTGCAATGCACTGGTGGTGAGCGGCAGTTGATTATCGCTGCACAAGCTGGGGATGAAACGGCGTTTAAGGGGCTCGTAGAGGCCTATCAAGCATCTCTTTATAATACAGCCTTTCGTATTCTTGGTGATCAGGAGGCTGCTGCTGATGCTATCCAGGAAGCACTATTCTCTGCGTATCAGGCATTGCAAACATTTCGCGGTGGCTCCTTCAAAGCATGGATGTTGCGAATAGTTACTAACGCATGCTACGATCAGCTTCGCCGGAAACAGCGCCGGCCCACAAGTTCCCTCGATGCTCTGCTCGTGGGACCCGGTATCCATCATGCTTTCACGGACAAGACAGAGGATCCCGAAACCTATGTATTACGGCAAGATCTGGGGCAAACGATTCAGCGTGGACTATGCATGCTCAGCCTGGACCAGAGGATAGCAGTGGTCTTGTCAGATATCCATGGGTTGAGTTACCCGGAGATTGCCGAGATTGCCGGCGTACCTGTGGGTACCATCAAGTCTCGCATTAGCAGAGGCCGAGCGCGGCTCCGGGATTATCTACTGCAACAGGAAGGGATGGTGCCGCAGCACTATCCGCGCTCGGAGCAGATTCTTGCCATGACCTGATAACGGCAAAATGGGGCGGTTTACACACCGTAATACAAAATGGGGTGTGGCTATCGAGTCCGAAAGCCGCACCCCATTTTGCGGTGACAAAGTGACAAGGTGACAAAGGTAACAAGATGAGGCGCCGAGCTGCCCGAACAAGCGCCCCTGCCCAAGCCCTTGTTGAGCTTTCCCGGGTTGACCCCGGACCCTCGGCGCCTCATGATCATTCGACGGTTCTGCGGATGGATTAGTTACGGCCAGGAACGTGAATTTCTTTAGGAGACTTCACACCGCAATCTCTAGGTGCCTGCTTACAAAATGGTCTCAGACTCGTACTCCTCGCGTTGGGCAGCCCATCGAACTTCGGTGCTCGTTGCATGGGCCCAGGAAGTGCACTTGACGCTGCCGGCGGCTTGTGATATGATTTAATCGAAGGTGCCCTGCTGCGTACGTGATTAGAGACACAGAAAGTCTTGAGCCAACACTCGCACATCGGGAGCCGATCTCTTGCAGGACGATGCCAGGCGATAAGTCTTGCAGGTAGGCACCCACTTTCGATTTGAGGGTCAAGACCCTCTCAACACGGCGCGGCGGGGCATTCCGTTTTCCTCGATCACATCATCTTCACGACAATATCGCCAATGATATTGGCGGCTTCATCTCCGCGGTCGGCGGCATTAGATAGGTGTCGGTACGTTTCTCGGAGCTTTAGCATTTCCATCACATGGTGAATGTCTTCCGGGCCACTGAAGAGGTCGGCAATGGCTTCACGGTACACGCTTTCAACCCGGTTCTCCAACGCCTTCGCTCGTGTGGCATGGTCTAGTGCAACGTTGGGGTGATCTTTGATGCGCAACATGGCCAGGTGGATCTCGTTAGCTGCGTCTCGCAGTAACGAGGTCATACGGCGCAGGTAGTCATTCGGCTTGATTTCCAACAGGCGCATCTCATCCACTGTTGTGTCGGAGTAGTCGAGAACGTCATCAATGGCCCGAGACAAGGCAAAAATGTCTTCGCGGTCGAAGGGGGTCACAAAGCTGTTATTCAACTCATCGATCAGAATGCGACGTAGCTCGTCAGCGTCTTTTTCAGCTTTTTGGACCCGGCCGCCGGCTGCTTCATCCCCGGTCTCCATGAACTCAACCAGGCTCTCCAGAGCATCGAGGGTAACCCGTGCCTGGCCTACCAGGAGTTCGTGGAACTTATCTTCACGCCGTCGTCGCAAGCGATCTAGTAAACCCATTCATTCTCTCCCTGCGCATAGCTGTTATTTTATGGCCTGGGAAGCTACCTGAACCAGGCCGGCTGCCAATATCGCGGTAGCTGGAAGCGTGACGATCCACGCCAGGACGATATTTTCGACGAGCCCCCAACGCACTCTCCTCAGTCGCTCGGCAGACCCGACTCCCATGATGGCGCTGCTGACTACATGGGTCGTGCTGACAGGTCCGCCCAGCAGAGCGGCACCCAGAATCACGCCGGCAGCCGCCGCCTGGGCGCTGAATCCATGCACCGGCCGGACGCGGTAGATACCATGTCCCAGGGTACGGATAATCCGTCTACCGCCAGTGGCCATGCCAAGAGCCATCGCGCCGGCTGATGACGCGATCACCCAGGTCGGTACTGCGAAAGTGTCCATGTGGCCAGTAGCGATCAGTGCCATCGCAATCATGCCCATCGTCTTCTGTGCGTCATTGGTGCCATGGCTAAGTGCCAGCGTCATCGCGGTTAGCATCTGACCGCGCTTGAATACCCAGTTGATTCTTGGAGATAACTCGAAGGTGCGTGCGATGAATATGACGAGCCGCATCAGCAGCCACCCGAGGCCGGCACCTAGGATCGGCGATATGACCAACGCAATGGCGACCTTGGTCAACCCGGCAACCCGGATCAGGCTCAGGCCATTCGCGCCCGCTACTGCGCCCACCAGCCCACCGATGAGAGCATGGGACGAACTGGACGGAATACCGAACCACCACGTGATCAGGTTCCAGGCTATTGCTGCCAGTAGCGCCGATAGAATCACGGCCGGAGTGAGGGTTTCAGAGGGGGTAATGTCTCTGCCGATGGTTTGGGCTACAGCAACACCGAACAGAAACGGGCCGCAAAGCACCCCGGCCCCGGCCAGAGCGAGCGCGAAGGAAGGTGACATGGCACGTGACGAAATCACCGTGGCTACAACATTACTGCTGTCGTGGAACCCGTTGAGATAACCAAATGTTAGTGCTGCCCCTACAAGAATGACAGTGAGTATCGTAGCTTCCAAGGGATCTCTCCTATGGCTCGAACTAAAAGCAGTAGGCGAGGTCATCCCTCGCCTTTTATTGATTGTAGACCATAATTTGTGTTACTGCAAATGGTTATCTTGTCTCCATTTATTGAACTATCGACCAAGCTCTCTAGCTAGAGGTTTGACCCTGCCGGCTGTCGGCGGTATACTTGGCTGCGTATCACCGCGCACGAAGACCCACCTGACAATTGCAGCCGATTGTCTGGCGGCATAGGAGGTTGTATGTCTGATTATCCGTATAAAGAGCCAGATCCGGGCGAGCTTGAACGGCTATGGTTTGAAAGCGATGTCCGGCGTAAACTTCAGATTGCGAAAGACGTCGGCCGGGCGATAGCGCAGCAGTCTCCCGCTGTTGCAGCCGAAGATGCGGAATCCTTCTATGCAGGGTACAAAAAAGCCATTGATGTGGTGTGGCGGATGTTTCTGGGAGAGTGAGGCAACTCACTGCCGGCGATGAGCAAAGCGGGCTCATCGCCGGCGGTGTGCTTTCAGGCCCTGTGTATTGGGCTACGTACAGGGTCTGGTTGGGACTCTGGAACAGCAAGGCATGATCTGAAGTCGCATCGGGATGGTTCCCTGCGATTCGGGTGCCCGGCACTGATGAGCAGTGTGCAGAGTGCCGGGCATCTTAATTCTGCTAATCTAGCACGCCCAGCAAAAGCCGGCGCAGTAGATCCAGAGTGGTGTTGGTGGCCCAGTGGCGGGCAACCTCCGAGACACCTCCGATGCGGAGGTGCCGGCTGAGCCGCGTTTCTGCTGTGCTGAGCCCGATGTATGTGTTGCCGGTGCGCTCGCTGTACGGACCGACTTCGAGGTCGGTGTCTCCCACAATCGCAACCCCTATGTCAGCCGTCGCCTGCTCTCGAATTCTGGCTGCCAGGGCTTCCGCTAGGCGGGTAGAGAGGCCGGCTCCAGCTTCGTCGTCCGGCAGGAACCAGATTCGTGCCCGCTCCGGGGATGTGACCAGGGTCTGGTTCAACACCGCCATACCCTGCGGCACACTCGTGAGCCGGCTGGCCAGCATCCCGCCGGTGTTCGTCTCCAGCACTGCCAGCGTCAGCCCGCGGTCCGCCAGCAGGCCGGCCACCACTTCCTCGATCGTCTCCTCGCCGGTGCCAAAGATCATGGGGCCGAGCCGCTCACGAACGCGGGCTTCCATCTCGTCCAGCATGTGCCGGGCCTCGTCGGCGTCCGTCGCTTTGGCTGAGATGCGAATGTCCACCGAGCCGGCATGGGCTGCCAGACCAACGGTCGGGTTGTCGGATTCTTCCAGATCGGCAATCTGCCGGTCGATGCTACTCTCCCCGATGCCGGCGGTGCGTAAAACCCGGGTCTGAATGACCCCTTGCAGGCCAAGTTCCTGCCGCAGAAATGGCAAGACCGACTCCTCAGTCAGGTGATACAGTTCCCGGGGTACGCCGGGTAGTGAAATCACGTAGCTGTTTTGGTGCTTCACGATGAAGCCGGGAGCGGTGCCGACCGGGTTGTGGATGGGAATGGCGCCACGCGGGATGTATGCCTGCCGGCGGTTGTTTTCTCCGGGCTCGCGGCCTCGCTTTCTGAAGAATTCCTCGATGTGTCGCAAGAGACCCTGGTTCAGCATCAGCTTGCGGTCGGTTGCGGCTGCTATTGCCTCCCGTGTTTTATCATCCACCGTCGGCCCCAGGCCGCCCGAGGTGATGACGACGTCTGAGCGCCGTAGAGCTGTACGCACTGCTTCCGCGATTCGGTACTCGTTGTCGCCCACCGTGGTTTTCCGATAGACGTTCAGGCCAATCCCGGCCAGCTTCTGTGCCAGGTATGCGGCGTTAGTGTCCACAATCTGGCCGAGCAGGAGTTCGGTTCCAATAGTGATGATTTCTGCTTGCATGTTGCTCGTTTCACTGTGAACCGCCGGCAACTGCCGACGGTCATCTTAGTGCCTGAAGTGGCGCATGCCGGTAAAGACCATGGCCATATTATGAGCGTTAGCTGCCGCAATGACCTGTTCGTCTCGGATCGACCCGCCTGGCTGGATGACTGCAGTAATCCCGGCCGCCGCTGCCTCTTCGATGCCGTCTGGGAAGGGGAAGAACGCGTCTGAGGCCATGACGGCTCCTCGGGCCTTTTCGCCCGCTTTCCACGCGGCCAGTTTTACAGAATCGACGCGGCTGGGCTGGCCGGCACCGATTCCGACCGTAGCCGTTCCCCGCGCAAATACGATGGCATTGGACTTCACCGCCTTACAGATCCGCCAGGCAAAGACCAACCCCTCCCACTCCTCTTCGGTTGGCGAGCGCTCCGTCACCTCCTCAAACGAGCCTTCCACGTCCACTCTGTCCAGCTCCTGAGCCACAGCTCCGCCATGCAGTAATCGCACGTCCAGCGTCTGCGGCGGAGAGAAGGGGATCCGCATCAGTCGGATGTTCTTTTTTCGGGTGAGTATCTCCAGTGCCTCGTCGCTAAAGTCGGGGGCAACGACAGCTTCAGTGAAGATTTCGCTGATGGCTTCGGCGGTCTCGCGCTCGATAGGCTGGTTCGCGCCCACGATCCCACCAAAGGCCGATACCGGGTCGGAGGCCAGGGCAGCGCGATAGGCTTCGACCTGGGTTGGGGCGCTGGCCGCCCCACACGGCGTAGCGTGTTTGATGATGACGACGGTGGGTGGGCTGAATTCGTAGGCTGTGCTCCAGGCAGTGTCGATGTCCAGCATGTTGGTGAAAGATAGGCCCTTGCCGTGGAGTTGCTCCGCGTCGGCCAGGCCCTGCACGCCGGCAAGTTTGTAAAGGGCGCCGGCCTGGTGCGGGTTCTCGCCGTAGCGCATGTCCTGGACTTTGCGCAGCACGAGCGGCATTGTTTCCGGGAACTGCTCTACCTGGACAGTCGTGGCATGCTGCAGGTAGGTGGTGATCGCTGCGTCGTACGCTGCCGTGTGCCGGAAGGCCTTCAAGGCCAATTCGGCGCGGGTCTCGGGCGAGGTAGACCCTGTGGAGCGCAGCTCTGCCAGCACGCGGTCGTAGTCCGCGGGATCGACGAGTGTCGTGACGTGGGCGAAATTCTTGGCGGCCGCACGCAGCAGCGTGACGCCACCGATGTCGATCTGCTCAATGGCCTGCTCCAGGGTGACATCCGGCCTGGT
>CAYYSH010000107.1:0-8730 GCA_964474265.1 uncultured Anaerolineales bacterium | reverse complement strand
CATCTGCGGCTTATTTCTACAGCGCCGCTGTGTTGATTTTCGGCATCGAGAGCCCTGTCTATTTCGAGACGGCGGCCATGATTCTGACCTTCATCGTCATCGGCAAGTATCTGGAGGCACGGGCCAAGGGACAGGCATCGGCAGCCATCCGCAAGCTCATGGACCTGCAGCCTGATACGGCGGTCGTGATCCGGGCCGGCCAGGAACAGGAGGTCCCGGTCTCCGAAGTCCAGGTGGGCGACATCATCGTCGTTCGACCCGGTGGTCGCGTGCCTGTGGACGGCATCGTGATCTCCGGGCACTCGTCCGTGGACGAGTCCATGGTGACGGGCGAATCGATCCCGGTAGAGAAGACCGAGGGTGACGAGGTCATCGGTGGGACGATCAACAAGACAGGCACATTTCAGTTCCGGGCTACCAAAGTCGGCTCGGAAACGGCGCTGGCACAGATTGTGCGGCTGGTGCAGGAGGCCCAGGGCTCCAAGGCTCCGGTCCAGCGCCTGGCCGACCAGGTCGCCGGCGTCTTTGTTCCCATCGTCATCGTGCTGGCGCTGTTGACCTTCGTGGCCTGGTACTTTGTGGGCGGGGTTGGCTTCACCCAGGCACTGGTCTTCATGACTGCTGTGTTGCTGATCGCCTGCCCGTGTGCCATGGGGTTGGCCACGCCGACGGCGGTCATGGCCGGCACCGGCGTCGGTGCTGAGAACGGCATCCTGATCAAGAACGCCGAAAGCCTGGAGCGGGCCGGCAAGGTCGATACCGTCGTTCTCGACAAGACGGGGACCATCACCAAAGGCGAACCTGAGGTGACCGATGTGGTCGTTTCGGATTCCGGGTTCCGGATTCCGGATTTATCTCCTGAGTTCGCGGTTCGTGATCCGCAATCTGCCATTCTGTGGCTGGCAGGCAGTGCCGAGCGAGGTTCCGAACACCCGCTAGGTGAGGCTATTGTGCGCCGCGCGCAGGAAGAGCAGATCCAGCTTGTGGATGTGGAGGCGTTCAATGCCATGGCCGGCCGGGGAGTCGAGGCCCGCGTGGATGGCCACACAGTGCTTCTGGGCAACATGACTCTGATGGCGGAACGGCAGGTGCGCATGAATGGCCTGACCGAGGCGGTTGATCGGCTGCAGTCCGAAGGCAAGACGGCCATGGTCGTCTCGGTGGATGGGGAAGCAGCCGGCGTTGTGGCCGTTGCCGACACGATCAAGGAGGGATCGAAGGAGGCTGTGGCGGAACTCCATGCCATGGGGCTTGAGGTGGTGATGATCACCGGCGACAACGAACGTACTGCCCGGGCCATCGCTGATTTGGTTGGCATTGAGCGTGTCATGGCCGAAGTGCTGCCGGAGGACAAGGCCAACGCTGTGAAGACGCTGCAAAGCGAGGGCCGGCTGGTCGCAATGGTCGGGGATGGCATTAACGATGCGCCGGCCCTGGTTCAGGCCGATGTAGGCATCGCCATCGGCACTGGCACTGATGTGGCCATGGAGTCGGCGGATATCACGCTCATGCGCGGCGACCTGCGCAGCGTACCCCAGGCGATCCGGCTCTCCAGGCAGACCATGCGAACCATCAAGCAGAACCTGTTCTGGGCGTTCTTCTACAACGTGGCGGCCATCCCGGTGGCCATGGGCGTGCTGGTGCCGTTGCTGGGGCCGCAGTGGCAGCTCAACCCCATGTGGGCTGCCGGCGCTATGGCCATGAGCTCCATCTTCGTCGTGAGTAACTCGCTGCGATTGCGAGGCATAAAACTGCAGCCGGCATAGGGCCGGCCACCCATCGATCTCGCTCCGGGGCGGGACAGCAACGCTGTCCCGCCCCGTTTCATTTCCGTGATTGGTTGGCAATCTGTGTGGAGCTCGTTGGCTGGACGTAAGACGGCTTCTGGGCTGTGCATCAAACCTTTCGTGGTTGAGTTATTAGTGTGGTGTTGAGTTCGATGTACATGGGATATGGCGTGTCGCTGTTCAATTTACTGGCAAAGGAGTTGCCCCGATGAAGATGTTGCTTCGATTAACGTTTGTAGTAGTTGCGGTCGTTTTGTTACTGGGAGTTGCGGTCTCGACAACCGCGGCCGCCCCCGATCCGGTGATCAAGGCGTGGTCGGCGAACTTGAATGCACTACGGCAGGAATACTTCATCATCTGGCACGATGGGAATTCCTTCTTCGGCCATTTCGTGCGTGACAACGGGCTGCCGAGAGGCGAAATTGTCGAGATAAGTGGTGCGAAGCCGGGCGCGGCGCGAACGATTGAATTGGCATTTAATTCGCGCCGGCGTGAGTGGTATTTCATCTGGAACAACGGTGAGAATATCATGGGCGCCCACCTGTTTGAGAACGGGAAGCTGAAAGGTGAGCCGTTCGTTGTGGTTCCGGGCGTGGCTGCTGAGCCTGAACTGTCCATCAACGCTAATGGGCAGTGGCTGATCGGGTGGCCGGACGCAGATGGCAACTGGTGGAACCAGCTCGTGGATAATGTGGGTACGACGCGGCGTGGTCCTGCGATTCTGGCCGGCACGGGTGGCATCTATGGCCAGCCGGCGGACTACGCTCCGGGCCGGAATCGGGACGAGCACCAACTGGTCTGGAGTGTGGGGACGACCATCTACGCAGAGATCTTCTTCGCCGATGGTCACCCGAAGAGCGGGCCGTTTGTGTTGCTGGATAACGGTGTTGGGCCAGACATCATTGGAGCCGGCGTGCCGTTAATTTTCCGCCGTGATGGTAACATCTACTCCCTCAATTTGTTCGAGAGCTTGAAGCCTCGCGGTGTGCCGACGCTGGGGCTGAACACGGAGGGACGCAAGCTGGCGCCGGCGACGTTCCGCAACGCGCGACGCGGCGGACGCCTGATGTCCTTCATCACGGACGGGAACGCGTACTACTCCATGGAGTGGTTCTCGAATGGCGCCCCGGTAAGGGGAACCTTCAGACACATCTTTAATGTGGCTCAACAGTAGACTTGCATCGCGTTCGATTTGAGTTCCCCAAACTCTTCTGTAACTGACGACCTGACAAGTCTCCCGGCGGGTGAGAGGCAGCGGACATATCCGCCGCCTCTCACCCGTCTCTCTCCACACCGCCGCGCGCAACCGACAACCCCAACATGTCCTGTCCATTGAGGACTTGCAACGCTCGTGCAATTCGTGTAAACTCTCCCGGCCTATGAAAAAACAACCCAATTCCCGGATGTGTTTTGGCTGCGGGATGGAAAATCCTTTTGGCCTGAAGCTGTTTTTTTACCAGATGGATGATGGCCGGGTCGTCACCCGCTTCACGCCTCGTGACGAGTACCAGGGATACCCCGGCGTCCTTCACGGTGGCATCGTCTCGACGGTGCTGGACGAGGTGCTCGGTCGGGTGTGCATTGCCGAAGGTCGGTGGATGGTCACAGCCAGGATGGAGGTGCGATACCGCCGGCCTATCCCCCTGGGCCAGCCTCTGACCGTTGTTGGAGAGCAAGTCGAGAGTCGCGGTCGCCGGATGGTGGCGCACGGCGAGATCCGGTTGCCGGATGGCAGCGTGGCAGCCGAGGCCACGGCCACCTTCATCGACCTGCCGCCTGAAAAGGTGGCCGGCATGGAAGAGGCCCTCCGCTTCTGGGCAGTCGTCCCCGACGACAACGGCATCCCGGATTTCGAATCCCTGGTACGGCCAGACCAGACGGAGATAGACGGCCAGGAACCATGACCCACGTCTATACGCGCTCCTTTCGTGTACGCGGCTACGAGTGTGATGCATTGGGGCATCTCAACAACGCTGTGTACCAGCACTACTGCGAGCAGGCATCTATCGAGGCGTCAGAGGACGCCGGCTATCCCATGGACTGGTACGAAACCCACGGCACGGCCTGGGTCATTCGCCGGATGAGTATCGAGTACCTGCAGTCAGTTGTGGCCGGCGATGTGCTGGAGGTGACAACCTGGGTATCCGGCTGGCGCGGCGTGCGGGCACAGCGCGAGTATGAGATGCGCCGGCAGGCGGACAGCGCGCTCGTCGCCCGGGCCAGTGCTGAGTGGGTGTATCTCGATCGCGCAACAGGCCGGCCACGCCGCATTCCCTCGGAAGTTGCGGATCTCATCGGCACCGGTGGTGAGCGTGTCGTGAGGCCTTACCGATTGCCGGCACAAGGGGTGGAGGCCGGCAGCTTCCGCTGGCGGCACCAGGTGAAGCGCTACGAGCTGGACGCAATGCAGCACGTGAACAACGCCGTCTACCTCAACTGGGTGGAGGAGGCGAAATTCCGCGCCGCAGAAGCCGCCGGCTGGCCCGTAGAGCGCATGCGGGCCGAGAATTTCGTCACCGTGCAGATTCGGCATGACACTGAGTACCTGCTGCCGGCACGCTATGGCGACGAGATCGAAATCGTGAGCCGTCTCTATGACCTGCGGCGGGTTCGCGGCACCTGGCTGCATGAGATCTATCGAGTTGGTGGTGGGGAGTTGCTGGCGCGCAACTACTCCACCGGTGCTTTCCTCAACCTGGAAGGGAGGCCGATGCCGGCCCCGCCGGCCATGCTGGACGCGCTCTTGCGCGGTGAACCACTTCCACACTCCCCAAATTTATGCTAAAATAAGTTTATCTTTTCCTGCCCATAGCCGGCCCGTCACCTCAATTTCCCTTCCCTCACGAAAGGAGCAGAACAATGCAGGCGCGACTATGGATCGTATTCGTGATTGCCCTTGCCCCTCTTGGGTTTCTCCTGGCATCTACCGGCATGGCTGAAGTGGCCCTTGTGCCCCACGCAACCTTTACCGTCAACAGCCCACTTGACATGGTGGACGTCAATCCAGGGGACGGCGTGTGCGATGCCTTTCGCGGACAGCGCGTATGCACCCTGCGAGCGGCAATTCAAGAGAGCAACGCCCTCCCCGGCCCCGATACCGTCATCCTGCCGGCTGGCGTCTACACACTGACCATCGCCGGGGCCGGCGAGGATGCTGCCGCCACTGGCGACCTGGACATCACCGAGAACCTGACCCTCAACGGGGCCGACCCTGAACACCGTGTTCGACATCCAGTCCGACGTAGTGGTGGACATCTCGGCCATCACCATCCGCAACGGGCGCGGTAGCGGCTACCCCGGCGGCATCAACAACGATGGCACGCTAAACCTGCTCAACTGCGTCGTCACGGCTAACGTGGCCGCTGGTGGCAATGCCGGCGGCATCTGGAACAGTGGCACCATGCGACTCAGAAATTGCCAGGTGATGCAGAACCAGGCGCAGTTGAGCGGTGGTGGGATTTTCAACAGCCGTGGCTCACTCTCGCTGCTCGACAGCACGGTCAGTGGAAACATCACCGAGTCATTTGATGGTGGTGGTATTGCCAACAACGGCGGCGATGTCTCGTTGATGAATTCCACTGTGAGTGGAAACACAGCCCAGAATCAAGGTGGTGGTATCGCGAACGACAGCGTGCTGATGCTGGCCAATAGCACCATCAGCGGGAATAGCGCCGGCACCAGTGGCGGTGGGGTTTACAACCAGAGCGGCACCGCCGATCTGAACAATGTCACCATCGCGTTGAATTCGGCCGGGAGTGGTGGTGGGATCCACGGCGCCGGCGGCACCACAAACATTCGCAATACCATCATTGGGCGGAACCGAAGCGCCGGCGGGGCTGATTGCGCAGGAACCCTCAATTCTCAGGGCTATAACCTGATTCAGGACGCGTCGACGTGCACGATTGCCAGCGACACGACAGGCAACATCACCGGCCTGGATCCCAAATTGGGGTCTTTGGTGAACAACGGCGGCCCCACTGAGACCCATGCCCTTCTGCCCGACAGCCCGGCCGTCGAGCATGGCAACCCCGCCACACCGGGCAGTGGCGGCACAGCCTGCGAAGCCACCGACCAGCGCGGACTATCCAGGCCCCAGGGCGCCACCTGCGACATTGGCGCTTTTGAACTGGATGAGAAGCAACTGCCGCCGACATCGACGCCGACTGTCACGGCCACGTCAACGCACACTGGCACACCCACGAACACGCCGACGATGACGGCTACCGCCACTCAGACAGAGATACCTCCGACTGAGACGCCAACAGCGTCTCCAACAGCGACGGCTACCCGGGAGGCGCCAACCGCGTCACCGACAGCAACGGCTACGCGGGAGGAGCCAACCGCTTCACCGACCGCGACCGCCACGCGGGGTCGCCCAACACGCGCTCCGACCCGAACGCCTTTGCCAACCTGGACGCCTATCCCGTCGGCCACACCATCTCCAGGGCCAACCGCAACACCCACTTCGCCGATCCTGGCTGTGCCCTATCTCCCGCCGGTTTTGGTAACAGCGGTTCCGGTGTTCGAGCCTGACCTCTCGATTCACGGCATCGAGATCACGCAGGGTATTCAATGTTTCGATACGAGTAAGGGATTGGCCGGCTGTCCCGACAACTCGTTGCCGGTGGTCACGAAGAAGAGCACCACGGCGCGCATCTACCTGAAATACAGCGGTCTCTTCTCGGGGCTGAACAACGTGCCGGTGCGCCTGCATATTCGTGCCAACGGCGTCTGGTACACTGCTAACGCCACTGGCAATGCCAGACCCACCGTCAACCAGGCGAACAACGATGATGCCCGCGTTTACTTCAACGTCAACTTCTCCAACGACGTTGTGGTGGACTTCTACGCCGAAGTAGACCCAAACAACACCATCGCGGAAACCAACGAGACGAACAACCGCTACCCGGCCAGCGGGTACATCACTCTCACCTTCCGCCGGCGTGACACGCTCAAGATCGTCGGCCAGCGCCTGCGGTACCACCCTTCGGGCTACGCCGGCAACCAGTATGCCGGCGGTTGGGCGGTCAACGGTGGCGCGGCCGACTGGTACGAGCAGGTGTTGCCCATCCGCAACAATGGGATCAACTACTCGGTCAAGAGTGGATACCTGAACTGGACCAAGCGGCTTTCCGGCGGAACATCTTCGCAGAACGCAGCGGCCCAACACGACCTGATCAAGACGCTGAACGCTCAGTGGATCCTCGAGAACGCCTTTGTCTGGCTCTTCACTGGCGCGTTTACTGGTGCTGATCACGTCTACGGCTGGGTGCCGAATGCCGGCTGGAGTGGCGGCCATGCCGACATGCCGATCTATCCGCATGCCGGCGGCCTGGGAGTGGTGGGCATCGGCACCGACGCGCCTGGCACCAGCACCGACAACCCGGGCCGGGGCGCTGTGGTCTTCGGCCACGAACTGACCCACGACTACAACGTCAAACACACCAACACGGCCGACTCGTGTGGCTCCAGCGATGACAGCTCGGACTTCCCGTACAGCAGTTCCAGCATTCAGGAGTTTGGGTTCAATCCTGCCACGGGTAAGATCTACAATCCGGCTAACACCCACGATCTGATGAGCTACTGCCCGCCCGGTTCCAAGGAGGGCTGGATTTCTCCCTTCACCTGGAACAAGATGTTCAACAGCCTGGCTACGACAGTGTCGGGTGTGACGAATGAGGAGGTGGAGGAGCGCCCCTTCGTGTTCAGCCCCTCTCAGGTTGAGGAGTCGCTGGTTGTCAACGCGACCATTTTCAATCCCGAGATTCTAGGGCGCGAGGGTGGTGCGTTGGGCGACCTGTATCGAGTTGGCAGCGGTGTCACCTACGGTCTGCCCGGCGGTGACTACGCCATCGAGCTGCGCAGTGGAGACACCGTGCTGCGTCGCCAGACCTTCGCGGTCAGTTTTGAGAGTGAGTACAGTGCACACGGTGGCGATGAGCCCCCAGGTGATCCCAGCCCAACTCCGAAGATGGACATCTCGTTCATCATGCCATGGGAAGCCGGGACAACTTCTGTGGTCTTGCTTCACAACGACACGGTGCTGGATCAACGGCCTGTCAGCGGCAACCCGCCGGCGGTGGTCATCACCAGCCCGACAACGCCGGTGGCCTGGCCGGCTGGCTCCACACAGGTGCTGACCTGGCAGGGCAGCGACCCAGACGACGATGCGCTGACGTACGCTGTGTTCTACAGTCATGACGGCGGTCTCACCTGGCAACTGCTGGCCGGCGAACTCACGGAGCAATCGTTCTCGGTAGATGTGGACGAGCTGGCCGGCGGCAGTGACGTGCGGTTCCGGGTGGTTGTGACCGATGGCGTGAACACCGCCTACGACGAGACCGACGAGGCCATCACTGTGCCTGACAAGGCGCCTGTCGTGATTGTCACCAATCCGCTACCCGGTCAGGTGTTCGCACCGGGTGCGCTGGTCGTCCTGCAGGGCATTGCCACGGACCTGGAGGATGGGGGCCTGCCAGACACAGCGATGCACTGGTCGAGCAACGTCCAGGGCAGCCTGGGGGTTGGGCCGGCGGTGGCAGTGAATTCCCTCCAGCCAGGCGACCACGTCGTCACGCTTTCGGCCACGGACAGTCATGGTCAGGTGACCAGTGTCTCAGTCCCGATTTTCGTCGGTCATCGGGTGTTTCTGCCGCTCATCAGGCGTTAGCCTGCCGGCATAGTCAACGCAATCTTGCCTGAGCGAGAACCACAGGCGGTTCCTCGCGGACCGAGGGGGTCACGGACGTTTTCAGTCCGTGGCCCCTTTCGTCCGAAGGGTACTTCGGCTCGATGACAGGCGGCTGATCTCGCGATTTTGACCCGCTTTTGACCTCCATATGACCCCAATGTGTTATAATCAGGTTGGGGAAACAGCCTGTAGCAGCCTGGAAAGGCGACTCCACTGCAGGGCAGGCTTTCTAGCCTGCCGGCAGCCCGAAAA
>CAYYSH010000106.1:0-8879 GCA_964474265.1 uncultured Anaerolineales bacterium | reverse complement strand
GTCCGCGTACTGGTTAGTGGCTTTGGAACTGTGTTTCAGGGGACAGGCAGTGTCATCGGGGAAGACGGCGACACGCTCCTGACCGCCTATCACGTGGTGGCCCGCCCACTGACAGAACAGCCGCGCGGGGACAAAATTCAGCTTGACGTCCCCCGCCGGCTCCCAGCCGAGCTAATTGATGCTCGACCCGAGCGCGATCTGGCGCTGCTGCGGGTGGCGCCGGCCACCTCGGGCCGCCTGCCGGCGGTACCCGTCGGCGATTCGGATCGCCTGCAGATCGGCGACACCATCTACGTAATCGGGTACCCGGCTGAACTGGGCGGGGCACTATCCGTTGAAGGCGGTGTTGTCATCGACTTGCTGTCAGCCGGCCTGGAGCGACGGTACATCATCACCAATGCCTACGCCGGCCAGGGCTCCAGTGGCGGGCTGGCCATTAACCGGGACGGCGAGTTAATCGGCATCGTTGATGCGCTGATTACTAATCCGCGCGTGCTCAAAGCCCTCGGCTATCCTCAACTTGACCGCGCTACGGTCATTGTGCCCATCAACCAGGCTCTCTCGCTCCTCGAATAACGGCGACTAGCCGGCATGCTCCGCAGGACACTGTGAAGCGAGACCCTTTCATACTGGACTCTGGCGAATCGAGGAGTGAGCACCCCCAGGTGCGAACAGAGCAACAAAATAATGTGAAAGGGTCTCGTATCTTCTCACTCGCCGGAGGTAGGGGCAGGCCTTGCACCTGCCCGGTGGGGCGACCGCAAGGGTTCGCCCCTACATTTTGAGAGGATGCCAATCTCCAACCAATACCCCCCAAGTCCCGCGTGGGCATGATAGTGACTGCCTCCCAATCACACGCCCCTTTCATAGTCTCGTGACACCCCCTATTGCATCATCATAGCAAGCACTCTGGCCCGGCAAAGGGCCAATCTCCCATCAACGAAAACACGGGTTATTCGAGAAGGAAAGAGACCTCATGAGACGGTTCCCTGCCCCCGTCACCCTGGCCCTTGCGCTGCTGCTGATCGCCCTGGCGGTGCCATCCGCCGGCCTTGCCCAAACCCTGGAGCCACCCACCCTGCGGAGTCCTGAGCCGGGCGCCATCAGCGCAGCCCTGACATTCGCGTGGGATCCAGTTCCCGAAGCGACCGAATATGAGATTGAGGTCCGGGCTGTGCAGGCCGGCATTCCGCTGGACCCACCCGTCTGGACGGCTTCGACACACCTGACCACCATCACCCCGCGTGACATCAACAACATTCCCCTGGGAGATGTGTCCTGGCAGGTACGCGCTGTTGATGCTGAAGGGCACCGGAGCGCCTGGAGCCAGAGCCAGTTTACCTATCAGCTCGACACGCCGGCCCTCATCGCCCCGGCGGACGACGCAGCGCTCACCGCCGGACAGCCAACCCAGTTCCAGTGGGCTGGCGTAGCCGGCGCTCAATCCTACCAGATCGACGTCGCGACCGATGCTGCCTTCACCCATGTGGTGTGGACCGCGACCACATCGGACACCTCCGTTGTTCCACCGTTCCCTCTCGGCGTTGGGGACCTGTACTGGCGGGTGCGCGGACGCACGCCAGGGGAATTGCCCGGCAATGCCAGCGCACCACGCCATCTTGTCCGAACGGTGGGGACACCGCAGAACTTGCTCGGGCCGGAGGGAGCCACCCCGACGTTCGCCTGGGATAAGGTGGCCGGCGCAGTCTCATACAACATCCAGGTTTCCGCCCAACCAGATTTCAGCGGGGCGCCGCTCTGGGAAGCCGACACCGTTAACACCACCATCACCCCCGTATCCGCAACCTTCGGCACCCAAACCCGCTACTGGCGCGTCCGGGCACGAGATGCCGGCGGTTTCACTGGCGCGTGGGCGAACGGCGGCTCCTTCACCCTGACCTCGCCTGGCGGTGTCGAGACGCTGGATCTCCAATCGCCGGCCCCGGATGCCACCCTCACGGCAGACCCGACATTCCGCTGGCAGCAGGTTGAGGGAGCGACCAGCTACATCCTGGAGGTCGCCACCTCACCGGCTTTCGACTCACTCTACGACCAGATTGAGACCCGGTACAACGCCTACACCCCCTTCAGGAACCTGGTGCAAACCAACGAGCAGCGCCGAGAGACGTATGCCAACGGAGTTTACTACTGGCGGGTGCGGGCCATCATCCCCTCTGGCACCGACCTCGTCAGCGAAGAACGGCGCTTCACGAAAGCGGCAACCATCAGCCTGCTCGAACCCGCCGGCGGCACAACGGTGGCCGGCGACCCGACGTTGCGGTGGGAGAGGATGGCCGGCGCGCATCACTACACGCTGCTCGTGGGGCGCAATGGGCTCTTCGAGCCGATCTGGGACTCCGTTCAACTGGGTAACACGAGCCACATTCCCTACAGCACATATGCCGGCGACCAGGACACCTACGCCAACGGCACATACTACTGGAAGATCGAGGCGCTGGACAGCGATGATACGAAGCTGGCAACCAGCGACGTCGCGTCTTTCACCAAGAGCGTCACGCTGAGCCTGGTAGCGCCGGCGAATGGCGCGGTTGAGCCAGGTACCCCCACCTTCGTGTGGTCACCGGTGGCCGGCGCATACCGCTATCGGCTGACTGTCCGCACCGACCCTGGCCCATCAATGCACACAGCCCATCGGCTGCTCGCCGTCTACGACCAGATCACAACTGAAGCCACCCGGTACACGCCCTATCCAGGAGATTTGGCCCGGGCGACATACGAGAATGGCGTCTACCAGTGGTCGGTGGAGGCGCTGGACAACCTGGGCCAGGTGATTGCCGGCAGCGAAGCCTGGGAATTCACCATCGGCCAGGCGCCCCCAACCCCGACGGCTTCGCCCACGTGGACGCTCTCTCCCTCGCCCAGCACCACGCCGACCGAAACGCCCACGGCCACGTGGACGCCCAGTGCAACCCCCACCCGCACGCCGACACGGACGCCCTCGCCGATGCCCAGCCCGACGCCATCCCGAACCGCGACAACACCGCCCACGCTGACCCCGTCGCCGACACTGACGCCCTGGCCATCCGCCACGCCGGCACCGACCCAGACGCCCTCCCCCACCGCGACCGCCGGCCCGATCCTGCCAACTCCCACCCCGCCTGGCCAGATCGACACAGGCGAGCCCAACGACGACTGGACCCTCGCCACACCACTGCAGGCCGGCATCCATCAGTCCTTCATCAGCTATGATCGCGATGTGGACTGGTTCAAAGTCCACGTGGAGAAACCGGGGTCCGTGCTGCGTATCACCATGCCCCACCCGCCGGCGGACTACGATCTGGCGCTGCTGAGCGATCCGGCCGGCATCACCAGTGACCTGGCGGACATCCGCGCGCTGATCGACCTGGGGGACGTAGACCAGACCGGGGCTTTGCCGGCTCCTGAAGAGATTGGCGACATCAGCCCGCCCACCGATGCACGCGCAGTGCGCGACATCTCTGCCCACCCGGGTCATGAGTCGGAGTCTGTGGAGAGCCATGTCCTGGACCAATCGGGCTGGTACTACGTTCTGGTGACAGGCTACAACGGCGCATACGACGATGATCCCTACACGCTCGAAATCGAGATCGAGCCGCCCGAGGATGGCCGGCGCTGCACCGTGGAACTGCCTCATCCACCCGGCGTGATCACCGCTCGGTGGACAGCCAGTGAGGCACCTGCAACCCTGATCCTGGTGAACAAGCGGCGCATGGATGCCTACTTCGGCAGCGGGTCAGGATCGACCGAGGAGATGCTGTCGGCCCTCAGAGATCTGGCAGGGCACGCGGCTGTGAACGGGGTCATCGAACCAGTGGAGAACAATCCCGAGATTGCGGCTGCCTACAGCGCCTGGGACGAGGATGCCTGCAACCCCGAAGCCGCGAATCGTGTGACAGAGGCCATCAAGCGGCACATCGACGATCTTCGGGACGTGTACCCGACCATCCGGCAGGTGTTGATCATCGGCAACGACGACATCATCCCGTTCCACCGTGTCCCCGATGAGACGCACATCGCCAACGAGTCCCAGTACCTGTCTCAGATCAACGTCAACCCGAATTCGCCATTCTACGCCGCGTTGGCGGAGGGGTACATCCTGACGGACGATTTCTATGTGGATGATGCTCCACTGGGGTGGCGTGGACGCCGGCTCTTCGTGCCGGATCGGCCTGTTGGCCGGCTGGTCGAGACCCCCCAGGAAATCATCAGCGCTGTTGAGGCGTTTCTGGAAATGGACGGCAGGCTGGACCTGCACACCGGTCTCGTCCTGGGCTACGATTTCTCATCTGACGGCACGACGCAGATCGCGGACCTGCTCAGCAGCGCCGGCATTACCGTGGACAGCCTGGTGACGCCCGACTGGACAGGTGCCGATATGCGCGATAGCCTGCTTAACGCGCACCATGATGTCAACGTTGTGAACGCCCGTTTCACACACCATCAGGCCACCTCGCCCGACAAGAGTGATGGGCCACTCACAGCCGAGGCCGTCGCCGAGGTGGGAAGTGAACTGCGCGGCTCGCTGATCCTGTCCATCGGCTCCCACGCCGGCCTGAGCGTGCCCGACCACTGGGCCACGGCACCAGACCGGCTTGACTTTAGCCAGGCGTTCTGCAACGCAGGCAGTACCGCCATTGCCAACACCGGCTACGGCTACGGCGTCGTCCCGACCAACGATTACTCTGAACTGCTCATGACCTACTTTGTGCAGATGCTCACCCAGATGCCAGATGTTACAGTGGGTACTGCGTTGGTGCAGGCCAAGCAGCGGCTCATCCGAGAGGCCGGGCCGGCCAGCTTCAGCCTGTATCACGAGAAGGCGCTGATCGAAACGAGCCTGTTCGGCGTCCCCGGTCTTCGCATTACCGTCCCCAACCTGACGCTCCCCTCCGGCAATCAGAAACAGGTCACGGCCGGGCCGATGGAAGTGGCTGCGACAGGACTCTACCGGCGTACACTCACGATCGAACCAGATTTCGAGCGTGTGGACACCTCGACAGGGAGCTATTTCAAGGCCAACGATGGCACGATCAGCCGGCCAGGCCGGCCGGTTCAGCCGCGGTTCACCTGGGGTATCCGGGAGCCGGAGATGGATGCTCACGGTGCGCTGTGGGTCGCCGCCACCTACACCGAGTTCCACGGCTTCGATCCGGTGGTCACACACCCGGTGACAGACACCGCCGGCACCGAGCCGGCTTTCCCCTTCAGCGTGTGGTCGCCGGCCCGTCTCCATGCCGTTAACCGCTTCCAGACAGCCAGCGGACTTTCAGAGCACTTGGTCGTTGTCCCCGGCCAGTACCGAAATGATTACTCCTCGCCAGGGGGCACCGCTGGCGTCGAGCGCCGGTACGACTCGCTGACGTATCACCTTTACTACTCCACCTCAGACGACTGGATGCCTCCCACCATCTGGCAGGTGCGTTACGAAAAGACGGCCCTGGGGGCGGAATTCTGGGTCGACGTGACAGACGCGAGCGGCGTAGAACGAGTTGTTGTGATCTACACGCGGGGTGACGGCACCTGGGTTTCGGAGGAACTCCAGCACGTGGGCGGCATTTCATGGCAGGCTCTGCTACCATATTTCGAGACGGACGTGCTGGACTTTGTGGCGCAAGCTGTGGACGGCGCCGGCAACGTGGCGATGAGTGTGGACAGAGGCCGGTTATTTGGCCGGCGATCCCAGCAGATGTATCTGTCCCTGGTGTCCACATCTCGCCGGCCAGGCCAGTAACGCACGTGCCCAACCCCCACGTTTGACAACGGCATACTTTCCAGTTATAATGCGATTAGGCTTGTACTTGCAAAGGGTGTAAGCACTTCCCCTCCTCCATATCCGAACGGCGAGTACTCAGAGTTCCTCAGTTTCATGGCCTCAGAAACACTGTTTGATACAGTGCTGGGGATTCAGTTGGTTGACAGGTTCTGCATGCACTGCTGAACAAGGGTGCATCCCAGAAGTCAAACCGTACAGCAAATGTCTGAGGAGGTGCATTTGCATAGACACAATCCCTCACACCGAGTTCAATTCTACCCCAGACACCATCCCATTTGTCTATCCACAGGAGGAGAATTGTGATGTCGAAGCGAATCTTGGCTCTACTCATAACACTGGGGCTCATAGGCATCGTCTTCACTGCCTGTGTTGCACAGACCCCGGTCGTCAAAGAGGTTGTGGTTACGGCTACGCCGGTACCGGAACAGCCAAAGCTAGAGATTTTCCACTGGTGGACAGCCGGCGGTGAACGAGAAGCTGCAGATGCCATGTTTGCAGCGCTGAAGAAAGCGTACCCGGACGTGGAGATTGTGGAGAACCCGGTGGCCGGCGGTGGTGGCGTCAGCCACAGGGTCGTGCTGCAGGCCAGGCTATCGGCCGGGTTGCCGCCGGATACCTGGCAGACCCTCGGTGGCGCCGAGCTCAAGTCCTATGTGGACGGCGGCTACCTCCAGCCATTGGATGACCTTTGGAGCGAGCTTAACTACAGCGACGTGATTCCAAAGCCATTGGCGAATGCCGTGACGATCAATGGGCACCCCTACGTGGTCCCGCTGAACATGCACATCCAGAACATTCTGTACTATAATAAGGCGTTGTTCGACGAACTGGGACTGGAGCCCCCGACAACGTTCGATGAGCTGATTCAGGTGGCGAAGGCCATCAAGGAGGCCAAGCCCGACATGTCCCCGCTGGGTCTGGGCACCAAGGAGAAGTGGGAAGCGGCCTTCGTCCTGGACAGCATCATCCTGGAAGTCGGGGGTCCGGAATACTACGTCAGCCTGTACAAGGGTGAGGTCGACGTCGCCAATGATCCTACCTATCGGGCAGCCCTCGAAAAACTGGAAGAGTTGGTTCCCTATGTTTATCCCTTCCATTCCAATCTGACATGGGATGAATCGTGCGGCCTGCTGGTGTCCAACGATTCTGCAATGGTGATTATGGGCACCTGGGCGATCGGCTACTTCCAGAGTCGGGGCTGGACCCCGGGCCAGGAGTTCAGCGCAGTGACCTTCCCGCAAAAGCCTGAAAGAATCCTGCTGTTCCATCCGGACACGTACGGCATGGCCACGAACGCACCCCACCCGGAGACGACACTGAAGTGGCTGAAGGTTGTCGCCTCACCGGATCTGCAGATTCCCACGGATGTGACGCAGGGAGGCATGTTTGCCAGGTTGGACATTGACCCGTCAGAGTTCCCGGACCCAATCCGGCAGGAGCTACAGACTTACGTGAGGAACAATCCAGGAAAGCTCATTCTAGATCAGCACGGGAGCATCGCCCCATTCAGCTTCACGCAAGCGTACTGGGATGTCATCGCAGCTTTCATTGCCCAGCCGGATGTCGATGCAACCATCTCCCAGGTAGCGGATCTGTTCAAGACGTTTAACGTCAAGGACGAGGCCGCATGGTACACCTGGCCATAAGAGCGGGGTAAGGTTGTAGCGCCTCCCGCAGGCCGGTGATTGGAGCTACCTGGTTTGATGTTGGCCGGCTGAGCCAAACCCTGTCAACCAACCAGAAGGCAGGGACGCATTTTAGATGCGTCCCTGCCTGATTTTGACCCACCTTCAGGTCAATTGGCATGTGAGAGGGCAAGTCGAGACCGAAAAAGGAAGCAAACGTGAGCACATTGAATCGCATTGAGACGCCGGAGCTGCCAGAGCGACGCATGAGGTTGAGATTGCTATGGACCAGGCGACGGCGGAGGGGGTTTAGCTTCGCCGAATATCTGGTGTTTCTGTTCCCTCTGCTGTTCTTCCTGGTCATCCTGTATGGGATGCTAGGCTGGACGTTCTATGCCTCCTTCTCGAACTGGTCTGGCACAGCACCGAACTACCAATTCGCCGGCCTCAAATGGTACAGGCTCATGATAAGTCTGGACCGTTTTCACGTCGATGTAATGAACAACCTGAAGTGGTTAATCCTGGGGGTTGTGCCAACCACGATCATTGCGCTCTTCGTCGCGTACCTTTTAGAAATCGGGTCAATTCGCGGAGTCGAGTCCTACGTCAGGACATTGATACTCTACCCGGTTGCCATGTCCTTCATTGTGACGGGCACGATCTGGTCATGGATGTACCAGCCCGATAGAGGTGTCTTCAACACGATACTGAAGTTGGCCGGCCTCGGGGCCTTCACCAGCAGGTTCACCACCAACCCCTCCACAGCGACTTATTGGCTGATCCTGATATTCATCTGGCAGTATCTTGGTTTTTCGGTCATCATTCTCCAATCCTCATTCAGAACGACTGAACTTCAGGAAATGATCGAAGCTGCGACTGTGGACGGCGCATCAAGGCTGAGAATCCTGTTTCAGATCATCGTGCCCAACATTCGTGGTGGTCTTCTCATCCTGGTATCACTTCTGTTGATCTCAACACTGAAGGTCTTCGATATCGTGTATATCGTAACGTTCGGTGGACCTGGCTTCTCGACCGATGTGCTGGCCTTGTTCATGTTCATTGCAACCTTTCAACAGCACCTGCCGGCCCTTGGCGCCGGCCTCGGTGTGGTCATCTTTGCAATGGCCTTTGTCATCGTCATCCCCTACACCGTGTACGCTTTCAGGAAGTGGTTCGAATGAAAATCAAGAGCACTCGTCTCAAGCTGCTGGTATTCCTGACCCTGATCGTCCTTTCGGTAGCCTATATCCTGCCCGTGTACGTAATGCTCGTCACCTCTGTCAAGACGCCGGCAGAGATCAGCCAGCGGCAGTACCTGCTGCCCACCTCAGCCCCTCAATTTGAAAACTACACCACGGCATTTGGGCTGATTCTGCCCTCCCTTATTAATTCCACGCTCATCTCAGTCGCGGTGACCCTCCTATCGGCTTTCGTCGGCGGACTGGGGGGCTATTACCTCAGCCGGTCGCGATCCACATTTG
>CAYYSH010000105.1:3876-8934 GCA_964474265.1 uncultured Anaerolineales bacterium | reverse complement strand
CTACCAAAGAGGATCTGCAGGCCGGCCTGCGGCGCATGGCTACAGAAGAGGATCTGAGGGCCGGCTTGCAGCGCATGGCTACAAAGGAGGATCTGCAGGCTGGTCTGGACACTCTGGCTGCTCGCATGGTGACCAAGGCCGACCTGGAGCGCATGGCCACCAAAGAGGATTTGGATATTCGTCTGGATGGGCTGGAAAAGCAGCTAAGCATCTTACGGATTGCTTTCTTCGCTGTCATCACCCTCATCGCCGGTATGCAAACAGCCATTCTGGTCAAGCTTCTATTTCCTTAGTGCGGTTGACTGATCACGAAATACGCAGACGGCTTCCACTGTGCTGACACGTTGCCCCACCATATGATCCCTTCCCAGAATCCAGCTCACCATATCGACCCCATCACCCAACGGCCGGCTTTTCCTCTCCAGATCTCCGAGCGCCGGACATTGCTTGTCGCAGTTGATCTACTGTTGATCAGCCTGTCCGTGCTGGCTGCTCTCGCTTTTTGGACCTGGCGTTCCACCCACGTCATGTCAACCCACTTTGTCGTATCCCACGTGCACTGGTTCATCTTGCCGGCGGCGCTCTGGCTGATTGTGGCAACCATCACGAACCTGTACGATCTTGGCGTTGCCATGAATCCCGTGACCAGCCTGCAGAGCCTGGCGTGGGCCATGGGCCTGAGCGTGCTCACCTATGTGTTCATCTACTTTGCTGTACCGCGCGGTGCGCCTTCTGGGCTCTTCGTGTTGTACTCCGCTGTGCTCGCCTTTGCGTCACTGACCGCCTGGCGATTAACCTACAGTCTGGTGTTCCATCGCGAGGCATTTCAGCGGCGTACGCTGGTGGTGGGCGCCGGCTGGGCCGGCACGACCATCGCCGATGCCATCCGCGAGAACGGCGATGCCGGCTACGAACTCATCGGCTTTGTGGACGATGACCCCGCGAAACAGCAGCGCGTGATTCACAATGTGCCTGTGCTTGGAACACGTGACGATGTACTCGACCTGATCGAACGGCACGGTGTCTCCGACATCATTCTGGCCGTCACAGGGGAAATGCACACCGACCTCATCCAGACCCTCATGACATGCCAGGAGCATGGCGTTCGCGTGATCCCTATGACCCAGTTGTATGAGGAACTGACCGGTCGCATTGCAGTGGAACACGTGGGGAACCACTGGCATGTCATGCTGCCTCTGGATCACCCGGGCACCGGAAACATCTATCCGGGTCTGAAGCGGGCGTTTGATGTGCTGTTTGCTACGGCGGGGTTGGTTGTCCTGGCCGTAATGCTGCCCTTTGTTGCCCTGGCTCTCTACCTGGACTCACCCGGCCCCCTGTTTTACACGCAAGAACGGATTGGCAAGGGTGGCAAGCCGTTTCGTATCTTCAAGATCCGCAGCATGATCCCCGATGCAGAGAAGAATGGGGCCATGTGGGCCGAGGAGAACGACCCTCGCATCACGCGGGTTGGCCGGTTTCTGCGTCGGGCCAGTCTGGACGAGCTTCCACAGTTCATCAATGTCTTGAAGGGGGAGATGAGCATCGTGGGGCCGCGCCCGGAGCGGCCCATCTTCGCGGAGCAATTGGCGAAGGAATTTCCGTTCTATCGACTGCGGCACGCTGTAAAGCCGGGGATGGCCGGCTGGGCCCTGATCCACTACGGCTACAGTAGCTCGGTGGAGGATGCCCTGGTCAAATTGCAGTACGACCTCTACTATATCAAGCATCAGTCGCTCTTCTTGGATATCGTGATACTTCTGCGCACCATTGGACGGGTGATTACCCTGGCCGGCCGATAATCTGGATACACGATCAGCTTGAAAAGAGCGCCATGTCTGTGAAATGAGGAACGGCATGGCGCTCTTTTGGTTCTCTGGGCAACATGAACCTGTTTTCAGACAGTTGACTTTGGGGTCTGTCTACGCTATCCTTGAACGAACGTATTTGGATCGTGAATAGGAGACAGGTTGTATGGGATTTCATGGTGGTGGTTGGTGGGCTTTTCTCACCTACGACGAGAGCAAGGGAAAACCACAGGTTGATCGCGCGCTACTGCGGCGTGTATTCGGATATGCGCGGCCTTACTGGTGGCAGGCCGGCCTCATGCTGGCTGCCATCATCATCAGTTCGTTGATCCAGCTCATTCCGCCGCTGCTCTACCGCGACTTGATCGACAACGTGCTGCCCAACCGCGATGTGATGCGGCTCAACCTGCTGGCCATCGCGATGATCGCCATTCCCCTGATCGGCGGCCTGATAGACGTCGGGCAGCGCTATCTCAGCGCCCGGGTGGGCGAGGGTGTCATCCACGACCTGCGTCAGCAGATGTATGCGCACTTGCAACACATGTCCATCCGTTTTTTCACCCACACCAAATCGGGCGAGATCATCTCACGCTTCAATAACGATGTAGTGGGTGCCCAGAACGCCATTACGGGCACGCTGCCGAACATCTTGACCAACGTCATCACGCTGGTGACAACCTTTACCATCATGATCTCCATCGAGTGGCGTCTTGCCGTGTTGTCTGTGATGGTATTGCCGCTGTTTCTGCTGCCTACTCGTCGAGTTGGCCGCATTCTGCGCGACATCCGCCGGCAGGCCATGGAATTCAACGCGCAGATGAGCAGCATGATCAGCGAGACGTTGGGCATTAATGGGGCCTTGCTGGTCAAGACCTTTGGCCGGCAGCGGGATGAGATCGAACGCTTTCGGGACGTCAATCGCAAAGTGCGCGACATCGGTATCCGCCGGGCGATGATTGGGCGCTGGTTCTTCCTGGGCCTGGGCATTGCCGGCGCCATCGGCACGGCCCTCATCTACTGGGCGGGTGGGCATCTCGTGCTGCGAAACTCCATCACCATAGGTACAATCGTCGCCTTTGCGGCCTACCTGAGTCGTCTGTACCAGCCCATTTCGGCCCTGTCCAACGTCCAGGTGGAATTTGCCAGCTCCATGGTGAGCTTTGAGCGTGTGTTCGAGTACCTGGACCTGCCGCAAGAAATCCAGGACCGGCCTGGCGCTGTCGAGTTGGACACAGTGGAAGGGCACATTCTTTTTGAGGATGTATCTTTCAGCTATCGCAGTGACGGTAGCGGAGCCGAGCTGGCCGGCGTCATCCCCGGAAACGGGCAACTCGACGAGGGCGAGGTACTGTCGGAAGACTCTCAGGCGCGCTGGTGGGCGTTGGATCATGTGTCCTTCGAGATTGAGCCGGGGCAACTGGTGGCGCTGGTTGGCCCCAGCGGCGCCGGCAAGACCACCGTCACCTATCTCCTCCCCCGCCTCTACGACCCAACCGATGGCCGCATCTTGCTGGACGGCCATGATCTGCGCGACGTCACTCTGGAGTCGTTGGCGCGCCAGATCGGCATGGTCACTCAGGAGACGTACCTGTTCCACGACACGGTTCGGGCCAACCTGCTGTATGCCAACCCCAACGCGACGGATGCTGAGCTGGAGGCGGCCTGCCGGGCGGCCAACATCCATGATTTCATCGCCGGCCTGCCTGACGGCTACGACACGGTAGTAGGCGAACGCGGCTACCGCTTGTCGGGCGGTGAGAAGCAACGCCTGGCTATCGCGCGGGTCATCCTCAAAGATCCGCGCATCCTCATTCTGGACGAGGCTACATCCCACCTGGATTCCCAGTCCGAGGCGCTCATCCAGGAGGCACTGGAGCACATTCTGGAGGGACGCACCAGCCTGGTGATTGCCCATCGCCTGTCGACGATTCTGGCGGCCGACAAGATTCTGGTGATGGATCGTGGCCGGCTGGTGGAACAGGGGACGCATGCCGAATTGCTGGATCAGGGTGGCCTGTATGCCGAGCTGTACGAAACACAGTTTGAGCGCAGGGCTCTGGCGCCCGATGAACGATTGGCGGCCATTGATGGGCCAGGCACTGTAGTCGCCGGCCCTTCACGCTGATCGACCGGCGTAGCGAGAGACGGTTGATGATCGCATGGTCTGACCTGAAAAACAAGCTCATCGTTTCCGTTGTGTTCGGCATGGCTATCGTTGCCGTGCTGGCGCTATCGGCCGATCTGCCGCGCACACTGGAGGCGCTGCAACGCTTCACCTGGCGCTATCTGCCCCTGATTGTCAGCCTGACGATGGTGAACTACGTGCTGCGCTTCGTGAAGTGGCACTACTACCTGGGTCAGATCGGGGCCGGCCACGTCAGCCTGGGCGACAGCCTGAAGATATTTGTGGCCGGCTTCACCATGGTCATGACGCCGGGCAAGGTGGGGGAGCTGTACAAGGCGTGGGCCTTGAGAGAAACGAACGGTGTCGCCATCAGCCGCGCGGCGCCAATTGTCCTGGCTGAACGCATCACCGATGGCCTGGCGATGGTGATTCTTGCCTCGGCCGGCCTGATCTTGTATCGCTTCGGCGCTGCCATACTCGCAGTTGTGCTCTTGACCATGGGGGGCTTTGTTGTCATCGTTCAGATTCGTCCCCTGGCATTGTGGATTTTGCGCCAGGGAGAGCGTATCCCCGTCGTTTCCCGGTTCGCCCACAGCCTGCGGGAGTTCTACGAGAGTGCCTATCGCTTGCTCAGCATCAAGAATTTGCTTTTCGCGGTGGGCCTGGGGGTGATCTCCTGGGCGGCAGAGGGGGTTGCGCTCTTTCTTGTTCTGCTGGGGCTGGGGTTTGGGGCAGCGCCGGCCCTGCTGATACAGGCCATCTCGGCTCTGGCGTTGTCTACCATTCTGGGGGCCATCACTTTCTTGCCGGGTGGCCTGGGCGTTGTCGATGGCAGTCTGACCGGTCTCTTGCTGTTGCTGACCGGCACGGGTGCCGAGACGGCTGTTGCTGCCACGCTCATCATTCGCCTGGCGACCTTGTGGTTCGGTGTGGCGCTGGGGATTTCGACGCTGATCGCCTTCCGCCGCGAGCTGCTGCCGGCTTCCAGCACTGCGATGGACGCTGTGCGTTAAGCTTTTTCGCCATGTGAGAGCAAAAAGGGCCACTCCACACGAGTGGCCCCTTTTTGTTCGTGGAGCTGTATCTTCTCAGTAACCTGGTAGGGGCAGGCCTTGCGCCTGCCCG
>CAYYSH010000105.1:0-3866 GCA_964474265.1 uncultured Anaerolineales bacterium | reverse complement strand
CTTTTCTGTTCGTTGCCTGGGTCCTCGGGTCTAGCGGATCTCCACCGTCGCGCCGGCCTCTTCCAGACGCTTCTTGGTCTCCTCCGCCTCCTCCTTGCTGATGCCCTGTCGGATCGGTGCATCTGGGCCGGCTTCGACGGCTTCCTTCGCCTCACGCAGACCGAGTGCGGTCAACTCACGAACGGCCTTGATAACCTGGATCTTGTTCGGCCCCACGTCCGTGATGACCACGTCGAATTCGGTCTTCTCTTCCTCTTCGGCGGCTCCCTCGGCTGCAGCTCCCGGTACCATCATCCCTGGCATAGCGGCGATAGCCGGCGCTGCGGCAGAGACACCCCACTCATCCTGCAAGTCCTGCGCGAGTTGCGCTAACTGGAGAGCATTCAGCGAGTTCAGAAGTTCCTTGACCTGGGCAAGCTTGTCATTATCAGCCATTGTTCAGATTTCCTCCTATATTTTTGTTGCATTTGTTACAAATTTTGGATTGCACGTTGGAACGTCTTGAGCCCACACGGGTACATCAACCTCATGCCAACGTGCACAGTCTAGCGTTGCTGATCGGCGTATGCCTGGATCGTCATCGCCAGTTCGCGCATAGGTGCCTGCAGTGTCCGAACCAATTCGCTGGCCGGCGCTTGCAGTGTTTGCACAAGTTGTGCCGCCGGGCCCTGAATGGCACCAAGCAACTGTGCTAGCAGGACCTCGCGTGGCGGCAGATCAGCGAGCTTTTTGACCTCGTCCGGGGGAATGACCTGGTTGCCAACGATGCCGCCCTTGATTTCCAGAGTGCCTGTCTCCTTGGCGAAGTCAAGAAGCGCCTTGGTCGGGCTGGATATATCGTCGTGCAACAACGTCAGTGCAGTCGGCCCCGTGAGGTAGTCTTCAGGGATCGGGCGGTTAAGTTCCGCCAACGCAATCTTGGTCAGCGTATTCTTGACGACCTGGAATTCGGCCGTAGCATCTCGCAGCCGGCGACGTAGCTCTTGCTGATCCGGTACTGACAGACCACTAAAGTCCGTGAGAATGACCACATCTGTGGTACCCAACTTTTCCTTCAATTCTTGGACGATTTGCTCTTTCTTCTCTCGACTGATGGCCAAGCGATATCACCTCCTTACGGCCAGAAATAAAAACGCCTTCATGCCAGCCGACACGAAGGCGAAACGCGAATGACAGGCCGGCCGGCTACATCCGGCAGGGCCTGCTGTATTCGTTGTTCGTCCGCCTCCGCCCGCAAGGATTAAGCGCCATTGAGCGGCGCGCCTGCTGTCACTGGCAACAGATGGTATTGTGTTGTTAACTGTGCGTTTATGCCGCCGGGCGGAGCGTTAGCGCCTGGGGCAGATCAATCTTGATGCCTGGACCCATCGTGGTGGTCAGGACCATGTTTCGGATGTATTGGCCCTTGGCGCCAGGTGGACGGGCCCGGATGACCTCGTCGATAAGGGCTCCGAGGTTCTCCAGCAGTTGCTCATCGCTGAAGCTGACTTTGCCAATGGGCACATGCAGGTTGCCGGTCTTGTCAATCCGGAATTCCAGCCGGCCCTTTTTCATCTCGTCGATAATGCGCGGCAAGTCGTCGCCAGAAACGACGGTGCCGGCTTTCGGGTTGGGCATCAGCCCTCTCGGGCCGAGGATCTTGCCGAGCCGGCCGGCGATGCGCATCATGGGCGGTGTTGCCAGGGCGACGTCGAAGTCCAGCCATCCGTCCTGGATCTTTTTAGCCAGGTCTTCACTGCCGACGTAGTCCGCGCCGGCCTCTTCTGCGATTTTGGCATCTTCGCCTTCGGCAAACACGAGCACCCTGACTTCGCGCCCGGTGCCATGCGGCAAAAGAACAACGCCACGAACCTGTTGGTCGGCATGGCGGGGATCTACGCCCAGTCGCATGTGGACTTCAACCGTTTCGTCAAAATTGGCGAAGGACGCTTTCTTGGCCAACGCCACAGCTTCGGCCGGTGAGTAAGCCTTCGTGCGATCAACCAGCTCCAGTACTTGTTGGTAACGCTTGCCATGTTTGTTACGTGCCATGCCTTTTACTCCTCGACAACGATGCCCATGCTGCGCGCCGTACCCTCGATCATGCGCATCGCGCCCTCAATGTCTGTCGCATTGAGGTCTTTCATCTTTATCTCCGCGATGTCGCGAATCTGCTGACGCGTGACGGTTCCCACTTTCTCCCGGTTGGGTTCCCCCGAGCCCTTCTCGACGCCGGCTGCCTGCTTCAACAGCGTTGCTGCCGGCGGTGTCTTGGTGATGAATGTGAAGGACTGGTCCTGATAAATAGTAATTTCAACCGGGACGATCATGCCCATCTGGTTAGCGGTTCGTGCGTTGTATTCTTTGCAGAACTGCATGATATTGACGCCGTGAGGGCCGAGCGCTGTTGCCACAGGCGGCTGTGGGCCAGCCTTGCCGGCTTCAATCTGCAGTTTGACAACAGCTTTCACTTTCTGTGGCACTGATAAATCCTCCCGCTTATCCTTTTTCTACCTGCAGCAGGTCTAGCTCAACCGGGGTCTCGCGACCAAAGAAAGAGACCAAAAGCCGAACCTTACCGCGCTGCATATCAATTTCATCAACAATACCGTGGAAGTCGGTGAAGGGGCCGTCCACGATCCGCACGCGCTGTCCCTCGCGGAAGCTGACGCGCACTGTCGGCTCTTCAGCTTCTATGCGCTTGAGGATGCGTTCGACCTCTTCATCACGCAGCGGCGTAGGCTTTGTCCCCGAGCCGACAAACCCCGTGACACCCGGTGTGTTGTGCACGAGGTACCAGGCCTCATCATCCATCAGCATCTGAACGAAGACGTAGCCTGGGAAAATTCGGCGTTCCACTACCCGGCGTTGCCCTTCCTTGATGTCCACCTCTTCTTCAACAGGGACAACGACGCGGAAGATGCGATCCTGCATCCCCGCTGATTCTACCCGGTATTCAAGGTTGCGCTTCACCTTGTTCTCGTAGCCCGAGTAGGTGTGAACGACGTACCAGGCCGCATTTTCGGGGATGTCCTCAGGTGGGACTAGCCCCTCAAGCGCCTCTATCTCGTCTTCATCGTCGCCCTCGGTATCAGGTGCTTCAGGGGAGGCCTCCGCCGTGGCTGTCTCTTCGTCTTCGTCCTCAGGCGTTTCTTCTTCGACCAAAACTTCTGCCGTTGTACTTTCACTCTCGCCTTCGACGATGTCGGCTTCAATGGCCGGCCCGGCTGCCTCCGCGACTGCTTCCTCTTCTGGCGACCGATCCTCGACCAGGAGTTCTTCTTCCTGTTCCATAGATTTCCCTATCGAATAATCAACTCAAATGCTTGCGCGAAGAGAAAGTCCACTATGCCGAGGAATGCACTCATTCCGACAGTCACCGCGAGCACGATGATGGTGAGATTGATGGTCTCATCTCGCGTCGGCCAGACAACCTTGCGCAGCTCGGAGCGTGTCGCCTTGAAGTAGCGAACAATCCGATTTTCTTGATCTTTTCGCGACACCTTCGCTGCTTTAGCCACAATAGGTCTCCTCATATGAGTCCACAATACGAGACACCGCTTGCTGCGGTGTCTCAACCAGAATCGAACTCAGGATTGGGAGCAGGGAAGCAAAGGGATGTTCCTCGTTCCCCTGCTCCCGTGTTCCACTGCTTACTTCGTTTCTCGGTGCAGGGTGTGTGTGCGACACCGGGGACAGAACTTATTCAGCTCCAAACGGTGCTGATCGTTCCGTCGATTTTTCTCCGTTGTGTAGTTTCGTTCCTGGCATTCAGTACATGCAAGGGTAATAACGATGCGCGGCCCTTTCTTTGCCATAAGGTTACTCCAAGATCTTGGTGAGAACGCCGGCACCGACGGTGCGGCCACCTTCGCGAATGGCGAAGC
>CAYYSH010000104.1:0-8957 GCA_964474265.1 uncultured Anaerolineales bacterium | reverse complement strand
ACCGGTTGCCGGCCCCGCTGACCGATCGCCTATCCCCCACCCCGACTGGCTGTTTGTGTTCTACTTCCTGCCCTTCTGGTTCTTCGAAGGCCCATGGCGACCGGTCGGCAGCCTGCTCATCCCGGCGGCCATCATCCTGCTGCTGGTAGCCTTGCCTCGGTTGTACAGCGCCGATCGACGCACGAAGGGAAGAATCGTGCTGATTATCGCCGGCATTCTCTGGGTATCCTGGCTGTTCACACAGGTGGGGCGCATGGGGGCCCAGGTACCGACCCAGGGATGTGGTGCCTGCCACAAAGCGACCATCGTGGGCGGTGCCCCCACGCGCGTCTCGGAGTTCAAACAGTTGGGACCCGACTGGCTGGTGGACCACCTGCGGGACCCGCCACGTTCTCTCATCGAACCGTTTACCTCTCAGACAACGCAATGACAGATCGCTGTCGCCACTTGACTCAGGCCAACCATTTTGGTATATTTGATTTACCTTGACACACTGTCGCAGATCAGAGATAGAAAGGGGGCGTCACTCGTGCCCGAAGAGGCGTTCGTCACATCCTTCCGTCCGTCTGGAAAAGGGCTGGGCAAGCTGTTTGGCGAACTGGAAGCCAAGATCATGGAGATCCTCTGGCAAGAGGAGGAAGCGACGGCACGCACGGTGTTCGAAAACCTGCGAGATCAAGGCCGGCGCCTCTCTTATTCCACAATCAAGACTGTCCTGGAGCGTCTGGTGGAGAAAGGGGTCCTCGACAAAGAACTGCAGACGAGGGCCTATGTTTATCGCCCGAAGTTGAGCCGCGAGGAATTCACGCGATCAGCCATCAACCAGATCCTTGACAGCTTGCTCACCAGCTTTGCAGACCCTGTGGTCTCGTGTTTCGTGGACAAATTGAGCAGTGCTCATCCCGAACGTGTGTCGGAGCTACTGGAGATGATTGAGGCAGCCGGCCAAGCTTCGCCGCAGCAGCCAACTTCGCAAGATAAGAGGTAATGCCATGCAACCTGGTGTGGCTGTTTACGAAGCGTATCACTTTCACCTGTTGTACGACGTAGTACTCGCGGTGGCCGGCTTCGCCATCATTTTGGCAGCCTGCCGCGTGCTGGCCCAGAATGAACCCCAACTGCGCGCACGGTTCTTCGCCCTGGCGATTGGTCTGCCGGTCTTTGGTGAACTCGTCGCCTTCACAGCCTACCTGATTCGGCCTGCCCCGCACACGCCGTTAGGACAGGCCATGCTCCAATTCCACAATCAATGCGGGTTGTGTGCTCTCCTGGATGAGCCGCTACCGCTGAGCACACAGCCGCGCTGGGTATTAGTCGCGTTGCTGGTGGTCGGATTGATTTCGCTTGCCCGAAACGGAGTTGGGAACTGGATTCTAGGACGGCTGGCCGCCAGCTACCCGACTTTCCCTATTCATTCCTATCCAGAACTGCAACGTCTGCTCAACATCGCTGAGAGGCACGGCCGTCCTCTGCCTCGAATCGCTGTCTCGCCGCACCCGGCACCGCTGGCCGTGACCGTCGGTTTTCGTCAGCCGGCCATCATCATTTCCCAGGGGATGCTGAGAGAGCTTAACCCGGCGGAGACAGAAACCGTACTGGCACATGAGATGGCCCACATCATCCGTCAGGATAATCTGTGGAATGGATTGCTGATGCCGCTTCGCGATGCACTCTTCTTTTTGCCAACCAGCCACCTGGCCTGGCGGCAAATGGTGATCAGCCAGGAAGAGGCATGTGACGATCTCACTATTGAGTGGACAGGCCGCCCGCTAGATCTGGCTCGAGCACTTATCAAAGCAGGGCAGCATCCCCAACCGCGTGATATGATGTTTCTCACCGGGCTATTTCTGGTCGCCCCCTTCCTCCGGCATACATCAGTCGTAGAGCGACGCATCGAGAGGATTATCCGCACTCATTGCACTGAGGGTGCTGTTCTTCCTCCCAAAGGTCGTACACCGCTTGCTATCGCTGTGCAGGGCTCCATTCTCCTGCTCTATGCCTTGCCCATCCTGTTAGGCTCCTAGCAAAGTAGGCTCCTAGCAAAGCTGCGCCCCAAACCGACAAGATGAAGATATCTGGCGTCATGGCCGGCTACAACCTCCCGGAACCGCCGTTCAGAAAACATCGGGCAACCGTCGATTATCTTTTACACGATGTAGCTTGACAATCAGTCACCACCATGTTATAATGGTAGTAGCTGGTGAATGCACGGGGGACTGACCACAAGGAGGTAGGTCCATGAACGTAAGGACAAGGTGGTTCGCGCTCAGTCTGGTCGTGCTTCTGGCTCTTGCCCTCACCCTGACATCTGCCTTTGCCGCGCTCACCGAGGAGCAGAGCACAAACATCAAGGGAGCTACAACAGTCACGTGGGATTCCAGCTTCGTTGAAACAGAGTATACCGTGGGCCAGCCACTCACGGTGGATGTCGATTGGCATGTGGACGCAGGGTCAGCGTCGTTTCACAGCTTCGGGGCGAAGCGGAACACATGGACACCCAAGAAGGATGTTGACGGTACCTGGTCCACCTCCGGGACGAATCCTGTTACTTTGACCGTCACGTTCAATAAGCTGCACTATGACGCCCGCCGGCAATGCCTGATCGGCAACGGGCACTTCAAGCTGTACCTGAATATCGACAAGGATGGCGACGGGAGTGAGGAATCGGTGGCCGGCTACGGCGTGAATGTCCATGTCGAGCAGTCAACAAATCCGGCTGCCCAAGTCTGCCCGCCCGACACCGGTGGCGGCGGAGGCAAGGGCGGCCACAAGAAGAAGTAGGTGAGCAAGGGTCACCAGCAACCACTCGTGCACCCCCCGGGCGCAGTTTAGCCTGTGCGCTCCCGGGTGCAGTCTAGCCGAGCGGCGGCGCGTGTTATCCCCCGGCACGCGCCGCCTTTCGTTTGCTATTGACAGCAAACGCTGTGCACATCGCTGGCCTGTCAGCGCTTCACTCAACGCCACCACCTGCTTTCTGAGAAGCCAGCGTCTACCGTTTTCCGTCCTCCGGCTGATTGAACTCTCACAACTCCAACACACGTGTGCGCTGTTGCCTGAACAGCGGAAAGCCTCTATAATCTTTATAGATCAAATAAGCCGGCGGCTTACTCTCGGCCGGCTCATCATGTAGGTGATCCATGAAACGAAACGGCAATCGGTACTGGCTTGTATCACGACGGCGACGGCGGCGCACGCGACCGAACGGGAATCTCGTGACTCAAGGGGCCATCGCCGGCTCTTTCGGCGCTCTGGCGCTGGCTCTGGCAACACCGTTGATCATCGCACTGGTCATGCTGGTGGCCGGCGGTGTGACTGCTGGTGTCGTGTACGCGTCGCTGGCCGACGAACTGCAAACGAACCTGGCAACGTTGGAAGCCCTGGGGCAGCGGCAGGTCTTCCAATCGACCAAAATTTACGACCGCAATGGCCGGCTACTGAACGAGGTTTTCGACGAGGGCCGGCGCACCCGCGTCAAACTCAGCGAGGTGCCAGTCCACATGCGACAGGCGACTATCGCGGTTGAGGACGACACTTTCTATACCAACCCGGGCGTGGACGTTGCCGGCATCATCAGATCGGCCTGGCGGCTCCTGCGCTATCGTCAGATCATGGGAGGCGGAAGCACGATCACGCAGCAGCTCGTGCGGCATGTGGCATTCAGCTACCAGGAACGTGTGAGCCAGAGCTACGTACGCAAGTTCAAAGAGATTCTCCTGGCGCTTATTTTGACGCGGCAACGCAGTAAAGACGAGATTCTGGAATATTATCTCAACGAGATTTACTACGGCAATCTGGCCTACGGAGCAGAAGCAGCCGCTCAGACCTTTTTTGGGAAGTCGATCAAAGACGTAACGCTGGCAGAGGCGGCGTTGCTGGCCGGCCTGCCACAGGCACCCTTAAGCCTGGACCCGTTTACTGACCTGGAGGCTGCCAAGAAGCGACAGCGAACCGTGTTGAACCTGATGGTGAAGAATGGGTTCATTACCCAGGAAGAAGCGGACGCGGCCTTCAAAGAACCGCTGAAGCTTACACCGCCCAAGGTCAATTTGCTAGCGCCTCACTTTGTGGTGTACGTACGCCAGCAACTCGAGGAGATGTTCGGGCCGGAACAGGTGGCACGAGGTGGCCTGACAGTCTACACCACATTGGACCTGCGCTTCCAACAACTTGCCGAAAGGTTGGCTCGCAAACACGTGGAGGAGCTCCGGGAAGAACATAATCTGACAAACGCAGCGTTGGTGGCCTTGCAACCGGACACTGGGCAGATCCTGGCGATGCTGGGCAGCGTGGACTACGAGGATGATTCAATCGATGGTCGGGTGAACGTGGCGATCCGCGAGCGGCAACCTGGGTCGTCCATCAAGCCAATCACGTATGTGACAGCTTTTCAACAGGGGATCTCGCCGGCCAAGGTCATTTGGGATGTCGAAACGGAGATTCCGCTGGAAGAAGGCAAGATTTACCGCCCGCAGAACTACGACGAGGAGTTCCATGGCCCCGTTCGTCTCCGCGATGCACTGGCGAACTCATACAACATCCCGGCAATTAAGTTGCTGCGCGAAGTCGGCATTGCCGAAACCCTCGATACGGCCCATCGAATGGGAATTCGAGGCCTGCAAAAGGACCCGAACTACTATGGGCTCTCGCTCACGCTGGGTGGGGGTGAGGTCACGCTGCTTGATCTGACGACAGCCTATGCCACGTTGTCCAACGGTGGAAAGTACGTGCCGCCGCAGGCAATCCTTTGGGTGGCTGACAGTGAGGGTCGAGTGATCTACGAGTACGAGCCGCCGCAACCGCAACCGGTGCTTGATCCGCGTGCAGCGTATCTGGTGACTGATATCCTGTCGGACAATGCGGCTCGTACGCCGGAATTTGGACCGAACAGCGCTCTGAAGGTGAGCCAGCCGGCTGCAGCCAAGACAGGCACGACCAACGACTTCCGAGACAACTGGACCCTCGGCTACACCCCATACCTGACCGTTGGCGTGTGGGCCGGCAACAGCGACAACAGCCCCATGGTGCATAGCTCGGGTTTGACGGGCGCGGCCCCCCTGTGGCATGACTTCATGGAGGGCGTCTTCGCATCCCCCGAGCTCCTGTCTGAATTGCGGGAGATCATCGGCCCACTACCGCAAACATTCGAACGACCGGACGGGATTGTCGAGGCCGAGATTTGCGTGTTGAGCAGTCTGCAAGAGCCAACCGCCGAATGTCCGGAGAAGCGGCCTGAGCTCTTCATCGCACCGGACACGGAGGGCGCCGGCCCTGCGTCAGAGCAGTCGGGTACGAGCGAGGGAGAAGCGCGGAAGCCGTGGGATGAAGACGGGGTCGTCTACCAGCGTGCGCCCTCAACCCGGCTGCCAGTGGCACAGGTGAAGGCTCTCGTGGACGAGATAGTCGCCAAGGAGAAGGAAGAGCGAGAGAAACGCCGCGAGGAACTGGGAGTCTCCGAAGAAGAAGCAGCGAAGGAGGAAGAGGAACTCATACAGGACACAACAGAACCCGAAAAGCCGGCCATCTGCCCCCTGCCCCCGGGTAGCGCCGGCCCCGAAACCCTGTTCCTGTTGCCTCCGGAGGACGAAGCAGAACGAGCCAAAGTGCGCGAATGGGCTCTGCGACACGGCTGGCCTGTGCTGATCGAAGACCTGTGCGTCGGCGAAGGGGTGGCCCTGCCCGGTGGTGAGATCATCAATGCCACCTGGCGCATCAAATCCCCGTCATCAGGCGACGTGATCACGACAACGGTCCCCATCATCGGCACGGCTAACTTCAGCCACGACCAGGTCCTGTTCTACAAAGTCGAATGGGGGCGCGGCGAGGAGCCCAGTGAGTGGATCACCATGGGGCAAACTCACGATCAGCCTGTGATCGACGGCCAATTGGAGGTCTGGCACGCTGAAGGATTGCCGCCCGGCACCTACAGCTTGCGTCTGGTTCTGGTAAAGACGGACGGCAATGAATTACCGCCATACAAGGTGACAGTCACGGTACAACGATAGGTTGTGTGCAGAAGAAAGGAGTGGCGCTATGGAACAGAGGAATGATGGCATTCAGTTCGCACTGGGTCTGGCCCTGGGCGTTGTTGCCGGGGTCGTGGCGACGATTCTGCTGACACCTCAAGCCGGCCGGCGTACACGCGAGGCGCTCAAGGAGTCAACTCTCCAGGGCACCAATACCTTCACGCGCCGGCTGATCGACATCCTGGAGGATGAAGCCGAACGGCTCGCGCGCCGCATTGGCGACGAACTGCTGGAAGCCGGTCGCTCGCTTGTCGAGCGGCAGCAAGCCCAACTCCGCGCCGGCCTTGATGGTGACAGCGGGCGCGAGTACCGGCGCACATAGTCATCTGAGCAAAAGGAGGAACAACCCCGATGGTGGAGGAATCGGAACGCGGAGGTAACTACTTCGCGCTCGGGGCTATTGTCGGCGCAGCTCTCGGTGTCGCGCTGGCCCTGCTTTTCGCCCCCCAACCTGGGGAGCAGACACGCGCTATCCTGAAAGAGAAAGGCATTGAATTACAGCAGCGCGCCCGCAAAGAAACACCGGAGACACCCGAGTCGGGTGCGGGAGCCGCTGAGGAAGATCTGGTAACCGCCCACCGAAACGACTGACAGTTCCGCAGAGGGTCGTTAAAGGGAGGCCAATGAAAGAAGAATCTGTACGGCGTCTGCTCAAACGTTTGGACTGGTCCGGTGGCCTGACGCGTGACGACATCATGCGTCAACTTCACGACCTCGAAGATTCAGACATCGACGTGGAGGGCCTCTATTTCGGCCTGGTTGGTGGACGTGTGTACTTTGGCCCAGAAGAGGCGATTGACTCCATCCCGCGCTCGGTTTGGGAACCTTAGCTAAGCCAGGGAGCGGGGGAGACAGGGAGTGAGGTGCTGATAAGCCTCGCACTCTTCCGCTCGCAACCCTGCACCCCCGCTCCCAACTACGAGAGGAGAAAATGCTGTGGATGGTAATGGGGATGTTGTATTGGAAACTGAGGAGCTGCTGACGCCAGTTTCTCCGGTCAAGATAGCTGAAGTCTTTGAGGCCCACCGAGGTGAACGGCACGTCGTTGTGCTACAGAACTTTCCGGATCCGGACGCAATTTCATCGGCTTTTGCACACCAACTTATCAGCAGTGAGTTCGGCATCGAGGTCGATATTCTCTACAACGGCCGAATCAGTCATCAGCAGAACATCGCGCTGGTAAAACTCTTGGAGATTGAATTGATCCGCTATCACGAGTCACTGGACCTCAGCCAGTACAACGGCGCGGTTTTCGTTGACAATCAAGGGACGACGTGTGCGGAGATCGTCGAGGCGCTGGAAGCAGCCGGCGTGCCAACGCTCATCGTCGTCGATCATCACGAGCAGCAAGAGCGCCTGAAACCTGTGTTCAGCGACATTCGGCGCACAGGAGCCACCGCTACCATCTATGCAGAGTATCTGGAGCGAGGTCTGGTGGATCTGGACAAGTCCCGCAAAAGCCATGTTGTGGCAGCTACCGCTCTGATGCACGGCATTATGACCGACACGGGCAACTTCATTCGGGCTAATGCGGAAGACTTTCACGCGGCCGGGTACTTGAGCCGGTTTAGAGACGCCGGCCTCCTTCAGCAAATTGTAAGTCAATCCAGGTCAAAAGCAGCTATGGAGATCATACGTCAATCCCTGGGAAATCGCGTGATTGTGGAGGGGTTCTCGATCGCCGGCATCGGTTATCTGCGCGCCGAGGATCGTGACACCATCCCACAGGCCGCGGACTTTCTGTTAACAGAGGAAAACGTTCATACAGCGATTGTGTATGGCATTGTGACGGGGGACGACGAGCAGGATGAAACGCTGGTCGGCTCCATGCGCACATCAAAAATCACCATTGATCCTGATGAGTTTATCAAAGAAGTATTTGGCAAGAACGCAGCCGGCCACTACTTCGGTGGTGGTAAGCCATCAGCCGGCGGCTTCGAAATTCCTATTGGCTTCCTATCAGGCGAGTACAGCGAAGAGTACCGTGAGCTTAAGTGGCAGGTCTTCGATGGCCAGATCAAGCAGAAGCTGTTCGACAAGATCGGGGTGAAGCGCAGTGCAACGTAGGCACAACCGGTACCTGAGACAGATGCCGGCCTGGTCCCTCCGGCTCGATTCGCCAGACATCGACATTGAACAAGAAAGAGGAAGCTGAGAAACATGTTTGATTCACATGACGTGGAGACGAATCTCGATATCGCCGAGGCCATGGTTGCGGAGTTCGAAGACTACCTGGTCGATGATGACCTGTATCGACAACTCGTGATCAGGACAACGGCCGGGGATCGTATGCTGAAGATGTCTGCTGGCTCGCTGCTGGAAGTGCTCCACGATTTGCACCATGCTGCAGACACAGGCCGGCTAACACCCGAGCAAAAAAATCGCTTACGCGAACTAACCGACACCGTTGAGCAACTTACCCGCCGTTATACATCAGTCTACCGGCAGAAGCTGGTGCGTGAATTCAAAAGCCAGATCGACTCCTGGCGCTGGTTCTTGCAAGACTGCCAAGACGACCGGTCCCGCTGCCGCGACGAGTACCCGTTCGAGGTGCGGATTCGCAACCGGCTGGCACTCTTGATGGACGAACTGGACGATGACGCGCCGGCTGACCAGGTATCCCGTCTCCGCAAATTGGATGCAGACTTGAGAGAAATTCTGGTTCCTGGCAAATTCATTCTGGACCCTGAACTCCAGGAGCGCTACCCCAAAAGCCACTATTGGTGGCTGTATGGCCGCCCTTGAGGCGCTGATCAGCCTTCGATTACCCCTCGCACGACGCGCCCACATAACCCCGCCCCACATGGTGACGTCCTCTAAAGTGGAGGCATACACCATTCGGTTCCACCCCCCTGCCCCTGTGGAACCATTTGCCCCACCCGCCATTGATCAAGATGCCGGAGTTCCGTGCAGGCATCTTCAAAGATGCTTAAC
>CAYYSH010000103.1:0-9063 GCA_964474265.1 uncultured Anaerolineales bacterium | reverse complement strand
GGCGGAGACGGGGCGCGGGCGCGTGTCCGGCCGTCTCATCTGCCCCGGCCGCAGGCTGACCACGGTCACCATCAGCCCGAAATCGAGCACGGTTGCCCTGGGTGGTGTGACAACAACCAGTGTCCAGGTTCTGGATGCTGCCGGCCTGTACGGGGTGGAATTGCACATCGAATTCGATCCGGCCATTGTTCAGGTCATCGACCAGGATGCGGAGCGGCCGGGCATCCAGGTGAGGCCCGGTGACCTGTTCCCAGAGCCACCCATCGCTGGAAGCGGCGACGTGGCGGAGATTACGTGGCGCGGTGTATCGCCGGGGACCACAGCCGTTGATCTCAGCCGCGTTGATCTGTCTGACCAGGCCGGCGAGCCGCTGCCGGCGACGCTGGAAGACGGCAACATCACAGTGCTGCCGGCCACTGCCACACCCACGTTCACGCCCACACCCACCGCCACACCCACGTCAACCTCGACGCCCACCGCCACGCCGACGCCAGAGGTGATGCCCACCCCAACATGCGACGGGGGGCTGTGCGGCGGATTTCTGGTGGTGCGAGCCTTCTACGACTTCCGGTGCGACGGTGCGTTCAAGGCCGGCGTAGATCAGGGCATCGGCGGCGCACAGGTCACGCTGACGTACAACAACGGCAGCCGCGTCGTCACCCAGACTACCGACCACGACTTCGGCTACGCCTACTTCAGCGGCGTCAACCTGCCCGCCGGTGCGACAGCCACCCTTTCCATCGAGTGGCCGGCGGCAGGCCAGGCCACACTCATGACATGTCCCAACGCTCGCGACAGTATCACGCTGACAGCCAGTGACTTCGCCTTCGGCTCGCGGACCGTTCACTTCCGAGCCTACAAGACCAGACCCTGAGGGTCTTCAGAAAACCCTCAGGGTCTGCAAGAGGAAAAAGCCGGCAGGATTTCTCTGCCGGCTCTTTTCTTGATGATTGAGATGATTCGGGATAAGACCGAGCCCGGGTTGCCCATTCCCAAGCCCGACCAGGAGATTAGTCATCCATTTCTCAATGTTCTTCGGTTGCCATTATACTCGCGAGGCGTCACAAAAGCGTCAAAGAGACATCAAAGTTCCGTGAAAACCACACCAGCTCAGACAATTGAGGGTCGGAAAGTGCAGAAAAAGTGACGGCCTGGCGAGGCAGATCCTTGACGCCGCGTCGCGCATGAATTATGATTGTAATAGGCACGGTTGTTCAAACAGATTGAGATACATCACATGGCCTCCACAGATGGACGTGGAGCTGCCAAGCGTAAGTGAGGTGAGCGCGAATGGCAAAGACAAAGCAGGCTGCTTCAACAGCCGAGGAGCGAAAGGAAGAAGTGCGAGCCGCCGGCGAGGAACTGGTGCGCAGCCTCTGGCGACTTGGCTTGGCCGTTGCAGCCTCGCCGCTCCGGCTACTGCCCGAAGAAACCCGGCATCACCTGCGGGCAGCCGGCCAGGAGGCGGTGCGGGCCGGCATTGCACTGAATCGCGGCGTGTTGGAAGCTTCAGAAAGAGCGCTGTCCGACGCTCAGGCGCGGCTCGATGAGTTCGAGGAGAAAGTCACCCAGAAAACGTGAGGTGATACAGCATCCAGTAAACGATCCAGCCAGTGATGGCGACGTACAGCCAGGTGGGTAGCGTGATCCGGGCGATGCGGCGATGCCGGCGAAAGTCCTTCTTCAAAGCCAGATAGAGCGTCACCAGTGCCATAGGACCGACCACAGCCGCCAGCACCATGTGTGACCCCAGAATCCCCAGATACAGTGCCCGAATCCAGCCGCTTCCGTCGAATAGCTTCCCACCAAAGAGCAGCGCCCTGGTGACGTACACCACTAGAAATAGCGCCGCAAAGATTGTGGCCGTGATCATTGACCGCTTGTGATATTGGACGTGGCGACGCCTTCGAATGAAATAGAACCCGACTAGCAGAAACACACCACTGATAAGAATCAGACTGGCGTTTAGCACAGGTAGGATTGGCTCGAGCTGCATCATATGGCCATTTTAGCCCCGTTGACGCCGCCGGTCAAGGCGAGCATCGCCAGCAACCGCCGAATACGCCGCTTTGGACAAATTTACGACCGACGTAAGACGGTATTCGGACCTGGTATGAGTATACTCGAAGCAGAGTGAGGTGTGCGATGGAGCAATTGCTGGTGAAGGACTGGATGACGACTGATCCAATCACCGTGGAGCCCGAGACAACGCTACCGGCGGCCTATCACTTGATGAAGCTCAACCGAATCCGCCGGCTTCCGGTGGTGGACAGCCAGGGTAAGCTCGTGGGCATCGTCACACTGGGGGACATCCGCGAGGCGCGGCCCAAAGAGTCTACCGCCTTGAGCATTTGGGAGTTGCACTCGATGGTCGCCGGCCTGGAGGTGCGCGAATTTATGTCACCCCAGCCCATTACCGTCACACCGGACACACCGATCCGGCAAGCCGCCCAGCTTATGCTTCAACACAAAATCGGCGGGCTCCCTGTTGTCGATCAGGGACGCCTGGTGGGTATCATTACCGATTCAGATATCTTTCGTTTGCTCGTGGAACGGCTGCCAGAGATCGAGGCTGGGCCCGCAACGCCGGCATAAGCGAAGCCGGCCTACGTCGCACCGAATATCTGTAGCAGCCCGAGGATGAGGTTGACGAGGGTGCCCAGACCGGTCGCCAGCACCCACCATTGACGAGGGATACCAAAGATCTCGTCAACTGAGACGTTGAACTCATGAGCCCAGACCGGTTTGGCATCCGTTCGTACGGTCCCAAGCATGTTGCCGGCAGCGTCGACCAGTTCGAATTCGCCTGTGCTGAAGACGTCCAGACCAAACAGAAAGTCGCCGGCATCCGGTGGCGTGAACAACCATTGCCAAGTCATCGGCTCGGCCGTAGCCAGCATCGCCGATAAGGCGTGGCTTTCCATGATCGGTTGCGAGCGCAGCGTCACGTGCGAGCCGGTGAGCTTCGCCGCCAGCCAGTGTTCGACTAGCCTTGCCGTTTGATCTGGCGGGATACGCGGTGGAGTCGGGACCGGCACGATGACTGGTTCCAGGTTGACCGTTTCGGCGACGTCTGGCAGGAAGCTGACGCCGGCCGCGCCCACGCTGCCCGGCAGCGAAATGGACAACGTGATCCACTGCGGCTTCCGATTGTGAATCGCGGAGGGGTACGTCAGGCGCATCACAACGCTGATGGGCCGATCAAGCCGGCTCGGGGTGGGCAACACCGGGGGAGCCGGCACCGTTGGTTGCAGGCCCTCACCCGGGCCACAGATAATGAGAACCTGTCCAACCCGGAGAACGTCGCTGCGAAGGTCGTTGATCAGGGCAATAGAGGTTTCCGTAGTGCCAAAGCGGCGCGCCAGGCCAAAGAGAGTATCACCAGCCTGGACAGTATATCGGCGGCAGCCCATTTCAAGAGCCGGCGTCGGGGTTGGGCCGACGGTCGGCGTCAGGGTCGGCGTGGCTGTGGGGCGGGCTTCGGCCACCAGTTGCAGCATGGCTTGCCGTCTCACCAGCCTTGGGCCGACGAAATTGGGTAACACAGTCAGCAAACCGGCCACAAGCAGAAGTATGATGGCCAGAACAATGTACAAATTGAGCCACCGGGCGAGAGAGGTGTCGTTGTCAGGCATCGCAGTCTCTAACAGATTTTTGTGGGCCCCTTACGGGCAGAGGCCGGTTGGAGCCGGCGCGACCGCCGAGCGACCAGATCTGTGTCAGTAGAGCAACGCAAGAGAACATAAATGTAAATGCAAGTATACCACGCCTGTCAACGTCATTCAATGCAGGTCCGCCAGATGATAGTGAAACGTATCCGCGAGGAAGGCAACCATGATTGATCGAATCCTGGTCCCACTGGACGGATCAGATCTGGCAATGCAGGCACTTCAACACGCCACACTGCAAGCGCGCAAGTTCAACGCGCATCTCTTGCTGCTTCGCGTCGTTGAACCGGTGCCGCCATCAGCCATGGAGCGGATCTCTGAATCTCAGATACTCGCGGCCAGAGAAGAGGCCAAGTCCTATCTAAAGACCATCGCTGAGACCCTGTCAGCTAAAGGGATGTCGGTTGAGTATCACACGCGCAGCGGCCCATCTGCCGAGAGCATCATCGCCTTCGCTAAGACGGAGGACGTGGATCTGATTGCTATGTCCACCCATGGACGTAGTGGCATTGGCCGCTGGGTGTACGGCAGCGTCGCAGACAAAGTGTTGCGCGGCGCAGATGTGCCGGTATTTCTCATCCGCGCATCGACAGAGTTGCAGACAAGTGATGTGACGCCGTATCAGCGGCTCCTGGTCCCGCTAGACGGTTCCGAACTGGCAGAGTTGGCATTGCCCTACGCCGAGATATGGGCCAAAACGTTCGATGCCGAGGTGATTCTGCTCCGCGTTCCGACTTTGCCGGCCTATGTCTCCCTCGGCCCAGATGCTTCGATGCTCGTACCTTCGCTGCTATGTGAAGCATACGAGGAGGCAGATACCTACCTGGCGAACGTCACCCGCCGGCTGAAAGCCAAAGGTTTGACGGTGCACAAAGCTGCGGTGGAGCCAGGTGCCGTCGCTGACACGATCATTGACTATGCGCGAGATGCCGGCGTCGATTGTATTGTGATGAGCACTCATGGTCGGAGCGGGCTGGGACGATGGGTGTACGGCAGCGTTGCTGACCGCGTTTTGCGCGGTGCAGGCATGCCCGTTCTCCTCGTCCGCGCCCCCCGCGAGCAGTTATCAGTCACCGGTGAGTGAGGGACCAGATAGGTTGCGACTTACCGCACCGGCTAGTCAGGCGCTGATAACTGGCTAAAGGAGGTGGAGGAAATGACTAACAAAGTTCTCATCCCGCTGGATGGCTCGGACTTCAGCCGGCAGATTCTGCCCCACGTACGAAACTTTCTCGATCCGGCAGAGAATGAGCTGATCCTCCTCCGCATCGGTCACCCCCCCGAGGGCCTCAGCGGGATACCGGCACGGCCTCCCACAGCCGAACTGCCACTCCCGATGTACGAATCACGGCGTGATGCGCAATTCGCGCAACATCCGATCTACGCCAGCCAGGCATGGGAGAGTTTCAAGGCCACACTGGTGGATGAGCTGCAGGCGGATGTATCGCAGCTTGAAGACGCCGGCTACTCCGTCTCCGTGGCCATTCGGTTTGGCGAGCCGGCCCAGGAAATCGTCGATTTCGTGGAAGCGGAGGACATCGATCTGGTCGCGATGACGACCCATGGCCGCACGGGTGTGAGTCGTCTTTTGTTCGGCAGCGTCGCAGACCGTGTGATTCGCAGCCTGTCGGTGCCAGTGATGTTGTTCCGCCCGTTCAAAGAGCCAGCCGGCATGCTCATCCCTGGCGCAGTACTGGCCGAACGGCTGGCGAAGGGGCTGCCCCTGCGCATCGTGGTGGCGACTGATGGATCACCCTTTGCTCAATCTGCTACCGCCTTTGCCGGCGATCTGGCACGAGCCCTGAAAGCCGAAGTGACGTTGCTGGCCGCATTCCGCGAGGAGGAACCGCTGCGCAGCCGGGAAGTATTGGAAGAGGCACGTAATCTCCTCGGCGATCTGGAACCACCTCCTCAGGCCATCTCACTGATTGGATTCGCCGATGAAGCGATCATCGAGTACCTGGCCGACACCCCCACCGATCTGCTGGTGATCGGGGCTTTTGGCGATCGAGGGGTGACCCGCTTCCTCATTGGTTCAACCGCGCAGCGCCTGGTTCAGCACGCACCGACCTCAGTCCTGATTGTAAAGGGTTCACAGCCAAAGTTCTCCAAAATACTCGCGTGTATGGAAGTCGGTGACAACATCGTCGTGGACGTGGCGACGCGGCTGGCGAAAGCCTTGAATGCTGACCTCCAGCTCTTACATGTTGTCCCGCCTTCAGCCGCCATGTATCTGACGTTGCCAGACCAGATTGAGCTTCCACTGGGACAGATTCTCAACCAGGACACGCCTCTGGCTCGACACCTGAGGACCTGCCTGACCAAACTAGAGGCGCTTGATCTCGATGGCAAAGCTATAAAGGTGCGCCGTGGTGCTGTGCCGGATGCCATCTTCCAGGAAGCCCGCGCCGGTGCCTTTGACCTCATTCTCATCGGGAGTCAATCTGGCCCGGTTCAGGACCATTACTTCATCGGAGGTATCGCGGAGCGTGTCGTGACTCATGCACACCGGTCGGTGTTGGTGGTTCATACAACACGTCCGTAGGATGCCTGGTTCGCACAAGAGGTCTGGCTCATGGAAATTGATCCGTCCGAGGTCGAAGCCTATCTGACGCATCTATTCGGGACAGATGTGCAGGTGCTGGCACTGGAGCCGATTGGTGACAGTGGGACCGCGGCTGTGACAAAGACAGATGGCCGGCGCAGGCCGTTGAAGATGTACGGCTATGGCCAGCCAGTGCTGATCCACTACCAGGTAGCCGGCCAGGAGCACCGTGCTGTATTGCGGACCATGGCGCCCAGCCCCTTCGGCCATGAGTATCGAGCAGACCGGGCCGCCGGCCTGCTGCTGAGCTATGACACCTTCAACAACCTACCGCGACATGTGCATGCGCTGGACGTAGGCGTCTTGATCTCAGGCCATCGCCCTCTCTCGCTCAGACATGGCGGTGAGTTTTTTCTCCTGACGGACTACGTTGAAGGAGAGCTCTACGCCCGCGACATGGAGCGGCTGCGTGACACCGGCACACTGACCGACCTGGATGTACGCCGGGCTCGCCGGCTGGCAGAGTACCTGGCACAGATACACGCTGTCAAATCCGACGATTCTGCCCTGTATCGGCGCCGGACCCGCGACCTCATCGGGGCCGGCGAAGGCATTATGGGCCTGACGGACAGCTATCCGCCCGATTTTCCGCTGCTGCCGGCTGGCTGGCTAGAGCAAATCGAGAAGGCGTGCGTGAGCTGGCGTTGGCGACTCAACCGGAAGACCCACCGCCTCGCCCAGGTACATGGCGATTTTCACCCGTTTAATGTGCTGTTTAGTGAGGATGTCGAGTTCTGTCTGCTAGACCGCAGTCGAGGGGCATGGGGCGAACCGGGCGACGACGTGAGCTGCATGACGATGAACTATCTGTTCTTCTCCCTCCAGCGGTCGGAATCACTGGCTCCACCGTTTCAGGAACTGTGGGACGTTTTCTGGAACACCTATCTGGAGATCACCGGCGATCAGGAAATGCTGTCGGTGGTGGCACCTTTCTTCGCATGGCGCGGACTCGTCGTCGCCAGTCCAATGTGGTACAATATCCCTGATGCTGTGCGCATGAAGGTATTTCGATTCATCGAAAACGTCTTGCGCGAGGACGTTTTCGACCCGACGAGAGTAAACGAGTACATTTACTGAAGATGTCAGACAATCGGGGATGGGCGCTCTGGCTGACCGGGTTGCCGGCCTCCGGCAAGACAACCCTGGCCGGCGCACTGCGTCAACAACTCGCGGACTTGGGCGTCGAGGCCATCATTCTGAACTCCGACGAGGTGCGAGGTGTCCTGACCCCCAATCCCACGTATAAGGATGAGGAGCGAGACCGCTTTTACATGGACCTGGTAGACCTGGCGAGAGTGCTGACCTGCCAGGGCGCCAACGTCATCATCGCAGCCACCGGGAGCCGGCGGGATTATCGCGAGGCTGCGCGCAAACACCTGTCCCCTTTCGCCGAGGTATGGGTACGCTGTCCGATTGATGTCTGTCGCGCGCGGGACCCGAAAGGGCTCTATGCCAGGGCAGACGCCGGCGAGATCGACTCTCTGCCTGGCGTTAGCGTGCCCTACGAGCCTCCGGAGAAGCCGGCAGTCATCGTCGATACCGACCACCTGACGGCCGAGGCGTCGGCCAGGAAAGTGCTGGCAGCTATCCCGTTCCTGAGACGGAGTGTGGAGCGCCGGCCCTTCCTGGTCTCCCAGGTGATGACGCACAATCCCGGGACCGCGCAACCCGGCGACCCGCTGGCGTCGGTCACGGTCACGCCGGATACCCCGGTTGTTGAGGCTGTCCAGTTGATGGTAGACCATGGATCCGACGCGCTGCCCGTGGTTGCCGATGGCCGGCTGGTCGGCATCGTGACAATCCGGGACGTCCTGGGCTGGCTTGACCGCAAGAAGTGTTAGAGAATGAATAGAAGAGAAAGGAGGTCGATCATGAGCATCAGACGCTGGGAACCTTTCCGTGAGATGCTGACCTTGCGCGACGCAATGGATCGACTCTTTGAAGAGGCCTTCCTCCGACCGCGCGAGGAATGGTTTCCCTTGATGCGCGAAGGCCCTGCCTTGGACATGTACGAAACCGACGACGCCATCAAGGTGGAGGTATCGCTGCCCGGCGTGAAGCCTGACGAGGTGGACATTACAGTGACAGGCAACACGCTGACCATCAAGGGTGAACGACGTGCCAAAGAGGAAATCAGGGAGGAAAACTACTATCGACGCGAGATGCGCTATGGCGCTTTCTCCCGGTCAGTGACACTGCCGGCCAGCGCCGACACCGGCAAAGCCGAGGCAGAGTTCGAGGCCGGCGTCTTGACCGTGACGTTCCCGAAAGTCGCGGAGGCCAAGCCCAAACAGATTGAAGTGAAGACGAAGTGATGCAGACCTGCAAGTGAAAGAGCAAGCGCGGCGGTGTGAGGAGTCGGGGGTACACAGCTCGCTACCCCGACTCCTCTGTCCACGCTCTCCGCAAGACGCTCGCTCGCAAAGTGTAGCCGGCGTAACCAGGAAGCTGCGATGCCTTGCCAAAGCGGGCTCACACCGATTGCCGGCTATCGCTCACACCTGTCCCCCCTCAGTGAGCAGTGAGTTCCCCGTGAATGAAGGTGGTGTCCGTTCGCTGACCACCTGATATCGAATCCAGATTAATCAGGAGTGACAAGATGTACCGGAAAGTATTGATTCCACTGGATGGATCGCCGTTTGCAGAGCGGATCCTGCCCCACATTGAACGATTGATTTCATCAGCCGAGACGGAGCTGATACTGTTTCACGTGGTTGAGCCCTTCCACCACGTCGTGTCTCCAGAGACCAGAGCCGGCCTGACAGATGCTGAGATCACCAACTTTCGGGA
>CAYYSH010000102.1:0-9074 GCA_964474265.1 uncultured Anaerolineales bacterium | reverse complement strand
GCCCGAAACCAGCCCACAGATGGTCACCGTCGGCTCGTAGAGGTGCTTCTTGAGTAACTCCAGGCCAGTCAGGTTGCGGATGAAAGCAGGGATCTGGTAGTCGGCCTTCAGCCGCTCTTCCTCGAAAGGCATCTTCCGCATCAGCTCGATAGCCGCCGGCGGAGGGTCGGCCACGTGGTCCATGTACCCATCAATCAGAATGCGGTCGTCGGGAGCTTTGAGGGTGCTCAGTGCCCAGATCAGACGCCAGGCGGGGTTGGGCACGATGCCGGCCACCGAAGAGTGGAGATCGCGCGATGCCCCACGAGCCCGCAATTCGGCGTAGAAGATACCCTTCACCCCCAGGTTGATGACAGGCCGGTCCGCGATATCCTTGTAGCCAAACTCCCACAGACAGCCATCCGCCCCCTCGACCAACGCTCGATTTTCATCCACCCACTGTCCCAGGTGCGGGCTGCTCACTTCCTCCTCCCCTTCGATCACCCACTTGATCTTTAGCGGGAGGTCGCCCATGATCTCCAGCCAAGCCTCGACAGCCTGCATGCGAGCCAGCATGCTGCCCTTGTTGTCGGCCACACCCCGGGCATACAGCTTGCCATCGCGGATCGTCGGCTCGAAGGGGTCCGTCTCCCACAGCTCCAGCGGCTCGGGGGGCTGGACATCGTAGTGGTTGTAGATGAGCAGCGTCCCTGGTCCGTCTCCCAGTTCGGCGTAGACCACGGGCGGTGCGCCCTCGGTGGCGATAAGCTGTGGAGCAGCGCCCAGCCTGCGGAGCCGGCCGGCCACAAGATCGGCCATCTCGCACATGCCCCAATCCTGGGCAGCCACGCTCGGCTGCCGGCAGATGTCTTTCAACTCTTCCACAAAACGGTCAGCGTGGGCATCGACGTAGGCGTTAAATGATTTCACGTTACGGGTTCCTCTCAGAATTGTCGGTCTGCTGAAGTTTACGGAGTGTAGAGGAAGGTCCAGAGATAGTCAACAATGGCGTGCTGCTCATCTTGGGTCAATTTGCCCGACCAATCGTGGTCGAGGCCGGCGACACGACCGGTGATGGCCTGGCGCAACTCTTCACCGGTGCGGCCGGCCAGGTAACGCGGGTCCGCCAGCGGCGTCGGCGGCTGCGCCAGAGTGCCGGCATGTGGGCCGTCCCCCAGGCCGGCCTTCCCATGACAGGCAGCGCATTCCCGCTCATACAACTCTCGCCCACGGGCGATGCTCTCGGGCGAGCTGGCCAGCGACCAGGTGTAGAAAGTCACATCCCATCGCTGTTGTTCGATGAGCTGGCTCTCCCAACCCAACATGGCGGATCCAACGACCCCGTTCGTGATGGCCCGGAAGTACCACGACACCGGGACCTTATCTCTAACCCCGGGATCGCTCAGGTCAACAGGATGGATGCCCAACTGGCCCGAGCGTGGCCCATCCCCCTTCCCTGTGTCGCCATGACACTCGGCACACAGCTTCTCGAAAATTGGACGGCCGCGGCCGGCTGAAGCAAGCTCCGAAGGATAGAAATCAGGGAGATCTTGCGGCTCAACAGAGCCCACCAGCGGCAGGGTCGGACGCGGTTCCGGAGTTGCGGAGCGAGAGAATACGCTGCACGAGATCAGTCCCAGAGCTACACCTCCGAGTAAGACCAGCACGAGGTAGCGCCTGTTTCGTATCACGTATTGCACGATCTCAAACGCTCTCTCATACAGCAGGCAGTGCGCAATCCGAGCCATGTCATCCCCAAGGCGCGTCACTTCGACCAGATGCCGGCTATTGTCTGACCGCAGTCCGGGCAATGGCCAGCCGGCGTGACCCGCTGCTGGCGGATGAAGTACCCGTAGCGTTCAACGAGCAGGGCCTCGCAGTTTGGGCAGTAGGTGTTCTCCCAGCGCCCAACCCGACCGGGAAGGTTGCCGGCATACACGTAGCGGAGGCCGGCCTCGCGCCCGATTTCAGCCGCACGGATCAGGGTGTCAGGAGTGGTATTGGCCGGATCGTGCATTTTGTAGTCCTTGTGGAAAGCCGTCACATGCCAGGGGATGTCTGGTGAGACGCCGGCGATGAACTCGGCCGCTTCCCGCAGTTCTGCGTCGGAGTCGTTCCAACCTGGTATTACGAGAGTGACAATTTCCATCCAGAAGCCCATCTCATGCACCATCTCAATCGTCTTCAACACGTGGTCTAGCACGCCACCCAGCGACCGATAGCTCTTGTCGTTCATCGCCTTCAGGTCAATCTTGTAGCAATCCGTCCAGGGTCGCAGGTACTCCAGCACCTCGCGGGTGGCGTTACCGTTGGAGACGAAGGCGGTGAGGAGGCCGGCTTGGCGCGCCAGCTTGAAGATGTCCACTGCCCATTCGGCGGTGATCAAGGGCTCGTTGTACGAACTGGTGACCATCTGTGCGCCGAATCGCCTGGCCAGGGCGATCATCTCCTCCGGGGTGACGCTGCGTGGTTGGACGCCGGCTGCAGGATCGCGTAGTGCCTGCGAGGTAAGCCAGTTCTGGCAGAAGCTGCAGTGATAATCACAACCCAGCATGCCAAAAGTCAGCGTTTCCGAGCCAGGCAGCACGTGGTAAAAGGGTTTCTTCTCCGTGGGGTCACATTGCAGGCCGGCCACGTATCCCCAGGGCACACGAAGCTGGCCGGCCTCATTAAAGCGCACTTGACAAATGCCCCGGCGCCCTTCAAAAATGACACAGCGGTGCCCGCACGCGTAGCACCGCACCTTGTTGTCCTTCAGCTTTTCGTACAGGACGCCTTCACGGGTCTGCGCATCCAGAATCTCTTCCAGTGTCTTTGTGACCAACATGGCTATCACCTCTTCATCAACCATGCCACTCTTGCCCCAATTATAGAGCCACTGGAAGATGGATGCAACACCGAAATGCGCGTAATAAAAAAGCGGAACCCGGTCAGGGGGCTCTGACCGGGCTCCATCCCCTCCCTCTGGTAAAGGAGTCCCCTCCTTTTCTGGAGTATCAACAAGGTTCCTGACACTTAACCTTGCCATGCAAGATAATACCACGCCAAGGTCTTAATTCGGTCCTAGCCGGGTTCCCGTCTGGTCAAAGATTGAGCCGGAAGAGAGGGGAGCCGGCGAACTCCACAGAGTTCTTGACAATCATTTTGACCTGTGGTAAGCTGTACACGAAGACCCTCATACTAACGCTTGTTAAACAGGCGCCACACCGTGAATGTTTGGCCGCGGATGGCTGAACGATTGCCGGGAAGAAAAGGGAGCCCAATGACAGTTGTAGCCGTACCGCCCCCCGCGACAACAGCCGGCGACGGGCAGGACCGCCGGCCTGTGCTTGAAATCCAGAACGTGTCTCTCAGCTTCGGTGGGGTGGCGGCCCTGCGCGACGTCAGCCTGGATGTGCATGCAGGAGAGATTTTCGCTCTCATCGGCCCCAACGGCGCAGGCAAGACGGTTCTCCTCAATTGCATTAACGGGTTGTATAAGCCCCAGCGCGGGCGAATCTTCTTTGAAGGCCGGGATATCACGGACCTCCGTCCCCATCAGCGAGCCGGCCTGGGCATTGCTCGCACCTTCCAGAAGATCGAGTTGTTCAGCGGCATGACGGTGTTGGACAACATCCGGCTGGGCCGGCATCTGCACATGAAAGCCGGCATCCTCGATGGAGCGGTGTACGCGGGCCGTGTCGCTCGCGAGGAGATCGAGCATCGGGAGTTCATCGAGCGCGAGATCATCGACCTGCTGGAAATCGAGCACATCCGGGACAAGGTAGTGGGCATGCTGCCCTACGGCCTGCAAAAGCGCGTGGAACTGGGCCGGGCACTGGCCCTGGAACCCAGGATCATCCTGCTGGACGAGCCCATGGCCGGCCTGAACCTGGAGGAAACCGAGGACATGGCCCGCTTCATCCTGGATATCAACGAGGAAGAGCGCTGGCAGGTCACTTGCGTGCTGGTCGAACATGACATGGGGCTGGTCATGGACATCTCAGACCGGGTTGCTGTCCTCAACTTCGGCGAGAAGATCGCTGAAGGGCCTCCCAGCGAGATTCAAAAAGACCCGCGAGTCATTCAAGCCTATCTGGGTGAGGTCGAGGAGTTGTATGTCACCCGCCGGTGAGACCCAGACAGTCGAGATCGAAATCACCCCGGATCTGACCCTGCCCAAGCTTCTCCTGCGAAACGCCAGGAAGTGGGGGGACCAGAAGGTGGCCATGCGCGAGAAAGAGTTCGGCCTCTGGCGCCCTTACACCTGGAAAGACTATCTGGAGAACGTGAAGCTTCTGGCTTTGGGCTTTGTGGCGCTGGGACTAAAACGGGGCGATACCGTGGTGATGATTGGCGACAACCGTCCGGAGGGGCTCTGGGCGGAAATGGCAGCCCTCAGCGTTGGTGGCGTGGCGGCCTGGCTTTTCCAGACCAGCCTGTTGGATGAAGTGCAGTACATCGTTGATCACTCCGATGCCAGATTCCTGGTTGGCGAGACGCAGGAGGAGGTAGACAAGGCGCTGGCCATCCGCGACCACTGCCCAAAGCTGGAACGCATTATCTGGGATGACCCCAAGGGGATGCGCCACTACGACGATCCAATGCTGATCAGCCTCAAGGAGGTGCAGGCTCTGGGGCGGGAGTTGGATTGCGAGCAGCCCGGCCTGTTCGAGGAGCTGGTAGAGCAGGGCAAGGGGGAAGACGTAGCGTTGCTTTTCTACACCTCGGGCACGACGTCGCTGCCGAAAGGGGCGCTGTTGACGCACTACAACATGCTAAAGATGGGGCAGAATCTGTTGCGGGTGGACCAGTATCGGGAGACAGACGATTTTGTGAGCTTTCTGCCTTTTGCCTGGATTGGCGAGCAGATGATGTCCATTTCGTGCGGGCTGCAGGCCGGCTTCACCATCAACTTCCCCGAGGAGCCCGAGACGGCCCAGGAGAACATCCGCGAGATCGCTCCACATGTGATGTTCTCCGCGCCGCGTGTCTACGAGCAGATGGTGCGGGACGTCCAGGTGCGCTACCTGGACTCCTCCTGGCTCAAGCGAAAGGTCTATGAGTGGGGCATGCGAGTCGGCTACCGGCTGGCTGACTGCAAGTTTGAGAAGAAGCCGGCATCGCGCTGGCTGCGCTGGCAGGGGGTCCTGGCGAACTGGCTGGTACATCGGCCACTACGGGACTACCTGGGGCTGGCGCGCATCCGGGACGCGTACACGGGCGGCGCAGCGATGGGGCCTGATCATTTCCGCTTCTTCCACGCAATTGGGGTCAACCTGAAGCAAATCTATGGCCAGACGGAAATCGCCGGCATCTCTGTACTGCACCGTGACGATGACATCAAGTTTGACACTGTCGGCAAGCCCATTCCCGAGACAGAGATCAAGATTTCCGAAGCGGGCGAGATCCTGTCACGGAGCCCGTGTGTATTCAAAGGCTACTACAAGAACCCTGAGGCTACGGAAAAGACACTGAGGAATGGCTGGCTCCACTCCGGTGACACCGGGTACATCGATGAGGACGGCCACCTGGTGGTTTTCGACCGGACTGATGACATCATGACCCTGGCCGACGGCACCCGCTTCTCGCCCCAGTACATCGAGAGCCGGCTGGTCTTCAGCCCCTACCTGCGCAATGCCTGGGTGATCGGGGATGGTCAGCCTTACGTCTCAGCCGTCATCTGCATCGCGTACAAGGTGGTGGGGAAATGGGCCGAGGAGCGCGGCATCCCGTACACCAGCTACCAGGAACTGTCACAGAAGCCCGAGGTGTACGAACTGGTCAGGCAGGCGATTCAACAGACCAATCAACATCTGCCTGAGGCAGCCCGTATTCGCCGCTTCGTCAATCTGTACAAAGAGTTCGATGCAGACGATGACGAGCTCACCCGCACCGGCAAGTTGCGCCGGCGTTTCATTCACGATCGCTACAAAGTTATCGTGGATGCCCTGTACGACCAGACAGATCAGGTCCACATCGACACGACGATCACGTACGAGGATGGCCGGCAGGTGGCTATCAAGACCGATTTGCACGTGGCCGATGTGTGAGTGGATATTGGGAATTTGATAGTTGGATATTGGAGATTCTACCAATATCCAATTCCCATGGAGGAGTTCTATGGCGGAAGCGATGAGACAACCGTGGTATCGCTCACCCGCCGGCCTCCTCTCCGTCGGCTGGAAGGTCCTGGCCGGCGTGGTGGGGGTGGTGGGCATCTGCTTTGTCCTGGCTCTGCCTGGAAGCTGGCAGGACCCCGGTGAATTCCTTGTTCGCTTTCTCCAATTTGTCATCAACGGCGTGATGATCGGGAGCGTCTACGCGCTGGCTGCCCTCGGCTGGACACTGATCTACAAGTGTTCCGGGGTCCTCAACCTGGCCATGGGTGAGCTGACACTCATCGGCGGCTACGTCTGTCTGACATTGTACCGGTACGGCATCGATCTCGGGATGCCGGTCATCGCCGCTTTCAGCGTGGCGGTGCTTGGCACGCTCATCATCGGCATGGTTCTTGGCCTGTTGACCGAGCGTCTGGTGCTGCGCCCGATGATCGGCGAGCCGGTCCTGGCTGTGATCATGGTCACTGTCGGGCTGTCGTTCTTCTTCCGGGGCCTTGTGGGGGCGCTGTGGGGCACCACGACGCAGGTCTTCAAGCCGGCAGTCTTTCCCACTGAGCCGATTCTGCTCGGCGGGATCCCCATTCGGCCGCTGTACGCATGGGCCTTTTTGGCCGCGCTGGTCTTGTTGCCAGTTTTCGTCGGGTTTTTCCAGCTTACACGCTGGGGGCTTTCCATGCAAGCCACCGCCGACGACGAGATGGCGGCACTCTCGCTGGGCATCAGTGCCAAGTTCGTGTATGCTGTGGCCTGGGCCATTGCTTTCATGACCGCCGGCATCGGCGGCATCTTCCTAGGCAATGATACGGGGTTGAACATCGGTGTGGCAGAGACGAGTCTGCTGGTGCTGCCGGCGGTGGTGCTGGGCGGCCTGAACTCGGTGCCGGGAGCCATCGTGGGCGGCATCAGCATTGGCATCTTGCAGAACCTGGCCGGCGGCTATCTCGACCAGTTGATTATCGCCGGCATCCGCATCTTCCCCGGCGGCGTCAAGAGCGTCTTCCCCTTCGTTGTGATGATTATCGTTCTGCTTTTCAGGCCCTATGGGCTGTGGGGCTGGGTGCGTATCGAGAGGGTGTGAGCGTGCTGCGTATTGCGTACTGCGTAACGGAATACGCAATACGCAGTACAAATCGAGAGCTTCTATCGGAGTGATTCATGCGTCTTCCCGCTGGCATATATCATGAGACTTACAGCCAGGATCACGCCTGGTGGCAGACGCGCTTCGTCAGACTGCGCATGGCATTCCTCCTGGTGCTGCTGATTGCGTATCCATTTCTGGTCCGACTGGGACCTCTGGCCCGCATTCCACAGTTGCAGGTGCCTGTGGCCATTCGCATCGGCTATTTCATTCTGATGGCCATGGGCGTGCAACTGCTCATCGGTTACACGGGTGAGATCACGCTGGGGCACACAGCCTTCGTGGCCGTCGGAGCATATGCCAGCGCGGCCGTGCTTCTGCGCTTTCCATGGCCGGAACCAGTTCTTCAATCCGGGCTTCTGTACCCACTGGGGGTCATTGTGGGAGCGATCGCCGCCGGCCTCTGGTCAGTGCTCTTCGGGTTGCCCTCGGCCCGCATCAAAGGCTTCTACACGATCATGACCACCATGGCCGCTCAGTTCATCACTGTGAATCTCCTCATTACGCAGTACGTGTCCATGAGCGAGGGCCGGGTGCTGAGCTGGGACATCCCCAAGAATCTGGTGAAGATCGGTCCTGTGCGGATTGCCGGCAACAACACGGCTGTATACTACTGGATGCTTTTCCTGGTCGTGCTGTGCGTCGTTATCATGGCGAATCTGGCCCGGACCCGGGTTGGGCGAGCCTGGGTGGCGATCCGCGACAACGACATCGCTGCTGAGGTCATCGGGGTTAACGTGTACCGCTACAAGCTGCTGGCATACTTCGTGGCCGGCGCTTTTGCCGGCGTGGCTGGCGCCTTCCTGATCAGCAAACAGCCTTTCATCAGCCAGGAGGATTTCACGTTTGTCCTGTCCCTGGAGCTGGTGGGGGTGATCCTGATCGGGGGCTTGGGCAGCAACTACGGTACGATCTTCGGGTGCATGTTCTGGGTACTTGCTGATAGTTTCCTGGTCAGTTTTGTTCAGCCTCTGTCGGTCGTCATGCCGCAGTTGCAGCCGGCCTACTTCCGGCAGATGGGCTTTGGCCTGGCCATCATCCTGTTCCTCATCTTCGAACCCAACGGCCTGGCTTATCGCTGGTGGCAAATCAAGAACTATATTCATCTGTGGCCGTTTTCGTACTAATCAACATGCCCTGGCAGGCACCGCGATGTATGAAAATGGCTGGATGGCTGGATGGCTGAGCAGTGACACAAGCCATCGAGCCAACTGTTTTCAGAGTAGACCAGGGAACCGATGAAGGGGGTAAGGAGGTGATGTCCTGAACCGTGAAATCGCAGCGAAGATGGCAATTCAGGGCGCAGGCAACGACTGCGCTCAGGAGCACGGATCTATCTGGCACAAATGAGGAGAAAGGCAGGAGAAGTGACATGAAGAAGCATCGCTGGTTCTGGATCGTTCTGGTTCTGGTGATCGCTCTGGCTCTGGCCGCGTGTGCCCAGCCGGCCCCCCAACAGCAAGCGCCCCAGGAAATCCACATTGGTGCCCTGTATGACCAGACTGGCCCGACTTCGGACGTGGGCCAGGACTACGCGCTGGGGGTGCAGGAGGCCATCGCTTACGTGAATGACCAGGGCGGCATCAACGGCAAGAAGATCGTCCTGCACGGCTATGATTACAGCTACGACAAGTCCAAAGCAGCCACGCTCTATGCACAGATGAAGGATCAGGACAAGGTGATTGCCATTCTCGGATGGGGCACCGGTGACACCGAGGCACTCCGCGCTTCCGTGGCCGATGACAAGATGCCCTACGTCTCCGCTTCCTACTCGGCGCACCTGACCGATCCAAATGTGGCGCGGTACAATTTCTTCAACTCCAGCGACTACTCTACCAACGCCCGGGCCGCTCTCA
>CAYYSH010000101.1:0-9092 GCA_964474265.1 uncultured Anaerolineales bacterium | reverse complement strand
TGACAACTCCCCACCGCTGGACGCACGACCAGGTTGTCCTGCTGCCGGCGCTGATGCAGGCCACCATTTGGGTTGTCAGCAGCCGGCAACGCTCCATTGCCGCCTTCGCTGTGGTGGGTTACCTGGCAATCAACATCATCCCGCTCACACCCGTCACCCTGCCAGGTGATTTCTGGCGCATCTGGATGACGCCGGCTCTGCTGGCCGGCTATCTCCTGCTGCGCAGACAGATTACCCGTCTCCCGGACATCTCTTCATCTGCTGCCAGACCAGGCCCAGACGCGTTGCCAACGATCACATGACCTCACCCAAAAAGAAAGTCCCCACCTGGGGACTTTTCCAAAACGCAGCAGGCCGGCCTGACGCTACCTGCCCTTCTGCGCCAACAAATATTGCACCAAAGCGTTGATCTGCTCCTCCGAGAGAGTGCTGCCAAAATTCTGGGGCATCACTCCCGACGGACACGGCCCCGTAGGACACTCCGGGGCGATAAAGGCATTGGGATCAACGATGGACTGGCGTATGTACTCGGCCGCATCGGCCACGCCGGCCTCCTTCGCCAGTTCCTCCGCCTCATCGCCGATGTCGGTCAGGTCCGGGCCTACCATTCCCTGAGCCACCCCCTCGATAGTGTGGCACCCGGCACAGCCCTGACTCTGGAACAGCTCCTTCCCCATGGCGATGACCTCGGGCCCGGCAGGCGCAGCAGGCGGCGCTTCGGTGGCCGGTGTGGCAGGCTGTGAGGTGGGTGTGGGCGGGGCCGGCTGCGTAGCGGTAGCTACTGACTGCACCTGCGCGACCGGTTGCTGCTGACCTTCTTCGGTTTGCGGCTCTGGCTTTGCCCGGGTCACCAGAATGAACAGCAGGCCGGCCACCAAGACAAGACCACCCACCACTACCGTGACGTTGAGGACGTATCGAACAAGCGTCAGCAGGATCCCATCGGGTTGCTCATTTGTAGCCAAGATGTACTCCTCCAGGATGTATAGGCGATGGTGTATCACGCACGACGCCAATTATCATAGGCAAGTTCGGCGAATTGTCAACTGTCTACTGTGTATTGCGTAGTTTACGCAGTACGCAAGACGCAATAACATTTCAGGTCTCACGTTCCATGTTCCGGATGCGCTCCCATGCCGGTTTTCCATCATCCTCAGCCTGTTCCCGCATGGTCCGCCGCAGTTCGAAGAGCTGATCTCGCAACAAGGCCGCCTTTTCGAACTCCAGCTCGGCAGCAGCAGCTTTCATCTGCTTCTCGATGTCCTTGATCAGTCGTGCCAGTTCGTCTTTTGGCAGTTCCGTCGCCACACGGTACTCCGCGCGCTCCTCGGCTACGCGCCGCACGCGATCGGTCAGGTCCCTCACCTCTTTGACGATGGAGCGCGGCTCAATACCGTGGGCTTCATTGTAGGCGATTTGCTTGCGACGCCGGCGCTCCGTTTCTTCGATGGCCCGCTTCATGGAACCGGTCATCGTGTCGGCGTACATGATGACTGTGCCGTTTACATGCCGTGCAGCCCGCCCCATGGTCTGAATCAGCGCCTGTTCGCTCCGCAGGAAGCCCTCCTTGTCGGCATCCAGAATCGCTACCAGCGAAACCTCGGGCAGATCAAGCCCCTCGCGTAGCAGATTGATCCCCACCACCACGTCGTAGACCCCGAAACGCAGGTCGCGCAGAATCTCAACCCGCTCCAATGTCTCGATCTCCGAGTGCAGATAGTGCACCTTGATGCCGTGTTCTGCCAGGAAATCCGCCAGGTCTTCAGCCATGCGCTTGGTCAGCGTCGTCACCAGCACCCGCTCGCCGCGACTGACCCGCTCGTTGATCTGGGCCAACAAATCCTCGATCTGGCCCCGTGTGGGCTTCACGATTACCTCCGGATCGACCAAACCGGTCGGTCGGATGATCTGCTCAACCACCTGCTGGGAATGTTCCAACTCGTACGGACCAGGGGTCGCCGACGTGTAAATGACCTGGCGCATGTACTGCTCAAACTCATCGAACCGAAGGGGGCGGTTATCCAGCGCTGAGGGCAGGCGGAAGCCGTATTCGACCAGCGTCTCCTTGCGCGTGCGATCTCCGTGGTACATCCCGCGCAGTTGCGGGATGGTCATGTGGGACTCGTCGATCACCATCAGGAAATCGTCGGGGAAGTAGTCGAGCAAGGTCCACGGCGGCTCACCCGGCTGCCGGCGTGACAGGTGTCGCGAGTAGTTCTCAACCCCAGAACAATAGCCAATCTCCCGCAGCATCTCCAGATCGTACCGCGTCCGCTGCTCCAGCCGTTGTGCCTCCAGCAGTTTGTCTTGTTCCCGCAGCTTCGCCACTTGCTCCTCAAGTTCCGCCTCGATGTCCTGGATGGCCAGGTTCAGTTTCTCTGCCGGCGTGATAAAGTGCTTAGCCGGGAAAATATCCACTGCTGTGTGCTGCAACAGAATCTCGCCCGTCAGCGGATCGATCTCGGTAATGCGGTCGATCTCATCACCCCAGAACTCGATCCGATAAGCCGTCTCGGCGTAGGCCGGCATCACCTCCACGGTGTCACCGCGAACGCGAAACGTGCCGCGCTTGAGGTCATAGTCATTGCGATCGTAGTGAATTTCCACCAGGTGACGCAGCAACTTATTGCGGTTGCGCACCTCACCCCGGCGCAGGTTGATCACCACCCGGCCGTAATCTTCGGGCGAGCCAAGGCCGTAGATGCACGAGACTGACGCGACGATGATCACATCACGCCGGCTGAACAGAGCACTGGTGGCCGCCAGCCGGAGTCGATCAATCTCGTCGTTGATGGAGGCATCCTTTTCGATGTAGAGATCATGCTGCGGGACGTATGCCTCGGGCTGGTAATAATCGTAGTAGCTCACGAAGTATTCCACTGCGTTGTGCGGGAAGAATTCGCGGAACTCCGAATAGAGCTGCGCTGCCAACGTTTTATTGTGCGCGATGACCAGCGTCGGACGCTGTACCTGCTCAATCACCTTGGCGATCACGTACGTCTTGCCCGAACCGGTGACACCCAACAGCGTTTGATGCTGGTACCCCTTTTCAAGGCCACGCACCAACTGCTCAATCGCCTCGGGCTGATCACCTGTTGGCTGGAAATCCGAAACCAGTTGAAACTCGGGCATTGTATCTCTCCCTGTGAACCAGAACAATCGTTCGCCAGATGTTCAATTATACACCAACTTTTGGGTTTGACAAGCACGAGAAACGTGCTATACTCAAAGTAGAATAGAACATCGGTTCTGGCACGGCAAAGGAAGAAAGAGGGTGAGGATCATGACACGCGATGAAATTCTGGCACTTTGCCGAAAAGCACCTGACGTGGGACAGGTCAAGCACGAGGACTTTATCGACTACATCGTCGCTGTCGAACAGCGACGTCAGGTTAACGGTGAGTGGCAGACAGTTGAACGGGCATACATGACGGTAGATGGGAAGTTGGCCATGGCCAACCTGGATCACCGGTTGCAGGGCAAACGACTGGAGTTCCAGGACCCAATCATTTTGGTGGACGACGAAGAACAGGTGACGCTGCTGGTCACGATTGACAGCGAGATTTACGGGCGCCGGCACGGCATCGCCACAGGCCGGCGAGTAAGCGGCTCACAGATCGAGCAAGAGCACCCCTGGGAGGTAGCTGAAACCAGCGCTATCGGGCGCGCCCTCACAGCCATGGGCTACGGGCTTCTGCCAGGAGCCGGCCTCTCCAGCGCCGAAGACGTCTTGCGCGCTGCCGAGCGCGAGGAAGCACCGGCACAGCCAACCGCCCCACAGCGGCGCGAGCGGGTGGCCGCCTTGCGCCAGCCGGCTGTCAGAGCGCGGGCAGCGGCCGCCACGCCAACGCGCCGGCGCATCAGTCGGGTGAGTCGGTACCAGCGTCAGAAGCTGATCGAACTTTACTCCGAGATCGAGGGCGTGGAGGACGAGGAGGCAGCCCTGGCGGCTATCAACGGGATGTTTGTTGAAGCCTTCGGACACGGCATAGACGAAGCAACATACCAGGAGGGCGCCCGGATTACAGCCCAGTTGCTGGCGCAGAAGCGGGAACTGGCGAACAATTCGCGTGCAGCGTGACCAGATCAGCCAGGTCCCTTCGTACTGTGTAGTACAGCCCATTAGATGGCCGGCCGAGCCGCCTGCTTCACATACGTGTCATAAGTCTGGCGCAGCCGGCGCGTACGAGGGCCAGGCCGGCCATCGCCGATTACCTGCTCGTTGATGACCACGATCGGTAGAATGCCGCGTGATGAACTGGTGATGAATGCCTCATCGAACTGCGGGATCTCTCCCAAACGGGGAGCCCGCAGTTCGACCGTGAACATCGTCTCTGCCAGTTCGAGAACAATAGATCGCGTAATCCCCTCCAACACGCCTTCCACCGCCGTCACCAACCGCCCCTGAATGAAGGCAAAGAAGTTGCTGGTAAAGCCTTCCAGAATCTGGCCATCCCCGGTCACCATAAGTACTTCGTAGACATCGTGTGGTAGACTGGCCTTCAGCGACCGGGAAGGCGCGATAAACCCTGTGGTCTTGGCTCTGGGTAAAGCGCGGGCAATGAGCATGGTGACTGTGCGCACGCCGGTCTCATAAAGCTCCGGGGCGATGGCCGTAAATGGCGCAACTGTTATGTATACATCCGGGGTATCTTTGACATTTAGGGGAATCGTGATACGCAGGCGAGACTCGGCAAAGCCCGTGTGAGCGAGCGCATCAGCCAGGGCCTCTCGCAGCCGGCTGCGATCCAGTATCAGCGGGTTGTGGAGGGCATGCGCCGAAGCTTCCAGCCGATCCAGGTGAGCATCCAGATGGAGGAAGCGGTCCTTCTCAAACGTGCGCAGCGTTGTATACGTGCCACCGGGAAGATGTTGCGACACCTCATCCAGACTAGAGCCGGCAACATCTACCTCGGATAGGCCGTCGCCAGTGAGGCGGAATGTGTGAATGCGCGCTCCGGGATCTGACTTCATCGTATGACACCTGAACAACGTGTTCGCTGCGCCCTGTACGGTTTGCATGGCGCTGGAATGAATTCACCATCGCCCGACCGACACATACGCACCACCGTGAGCAAGAGTATCATCGGCCAGGACATGCCGGCAACAACAAAAGGCACCTTCCCAGAGAAGGTGCCTTCTGGTAGCGCATACGGGATTCGAACCCGTGTCTCTGCCTTGAGAGGGCAGTATCCTAGGCCTCTAGACGAATGCGCCTTGACGCAGAAAGATTTTAGCACAGTTGAGTGAGCCTGTCAAACTTTGCTCAACAGCGGCAAATATAGTATAATATCGGATGTTCTCAGAGGAGGAGAAGACGCAGACGACGACCCCGCCGTTGGTGGGGTCGTCGTCTTTACGTCGCCGGCCCGACCGACCGGAAGCGATGGCATGCAGTCCAACACGGTCAAACTTGACCTCCGGCGGTCCAACAGTATAATTCCCGTTAATCGGGAGGCAATTATGGGTTTACGTGATCAATTGATGGCCGATCTGAAAGAAGCCATGCGTTCAGGAGACGAGGTTCGTAAGTCTACGATTCGCATGCTCAGGGCCGCCATCGTAAATGCTGAGAAAGAGACAGGTGCAACCGAGCTCACCGAGGCGGACATCCAGCGGGTGATCGCCCAGCAAGCCAAACAGCGGCGCGACTCCATCGCTGAGTACAAGAAGGCTGGTCGCGATGATCTGGCCGCGAGGGAGCAGGCGGAGCTCGAGATCATTATGGAATACCTGCCGCGTCAATTGACGGAGGAGGAAATTGAGGCGGCCGCTCGCGCTAAGATCGAGGAGGTTGGCGCGAGCAGCATGGCGCAAATAGGCGATGTAATGCGCCCGCTGATGGCCGAGCTAGGGGATCGGGCTGATGGACGACTGGTCAATCAGATCGTCCGTCGGTTACTGAGCCAGTAGACGGCACTGTACAACCCGGAGTCGGAGAGGCGCGTACAGTAAACCTGGTGGGAGGCAAGATTCTACCAGGCAGAAAACCGAAAAGGAGAAAACGCATGACCACCGGGGTACGCAACAATGCCAGGGGAGCCCGCGAGCAAGGTGGCCCATCTGAATCACGGAGGTGGGTGTACCTGCTGGTCTCTGCTCTGATGAGCTTCGCCCTGGTTGCTGGCATTAGTACCGTCCTGGTGCTGCCGCTTCTCTCCCGAGGCGTCAACCTTGAAGCCGGCGAGGTCAGCCCGCGCACCATTCGTGCTCCTCGCCAGATAACATACGAAAGCGCTATCCGCACAGAGCGTGCGCGTCAGCAAGCAGCGAATGCTGTTTTGGGTATCTACGACCCGGCTGATCCGAAGGTCACTCAACAGCAGATCCGTCGAGCTGCCAGGGTATTGGACTACATCGACAGCATTCGACACGACCCTTACGCTACGCTGGAGCAGAAAACTCTCTGGATCAACCAGGTGCCAGAACTACAATTGCCGGCTAGCATTGTCAGCGACACGATGGCATTAGACGACCAGTCGTGGCAGCTCGTGAGCAGCCATACGCTGGCCGTAGTGAGCCAGGTGCTCCGGCAACCCATTCGGGAAGGACTGGATGTCATCAAGGTTCGTCAGCGCATCCCGAACACCGTTGATCCATCATTGCCGGAGAGGGAAGCCACAATCGTCAGTGCCCTAGCTAGCGGCTTTGTCGTCCCGAACAGCTTTTACAATGCAGAGAGAACGGAAGCAGAGCGCGCCGCCGCGCGTGAAGCCGTCCCTGTCCAGATGCATAGTTATGAGAAGGACGAAGTCATCGTCCGCGAAGGCGAGCGAGTGAAACCAGAGCAATTAGAAGCCGTGCAGGCCCTGGGGCTACTCAAGCAACAGGTCCGATGGGAGGACATTGGGGGCGTGGTTCTGTTGGTAATCGTGGTCACGCTGGTGACGGGGCTCTATCTGCGCCGGCTGACGCACGATCTGTGGTCGAACCAGCGGCGGCTGATGCTGCTGATTGTGGTCACCCTTGCATTCGCAGCCGTCGCCGAGTTCATGATCCGTGGGCATGCGCTACTGGCGTACCTGTTCCCGACAGCCGGCGCTGCCATGTTACTCTCAGCGCTGGTGGGTCCCCACTTTGCCCTCGGCGTCACGTTTTTGCTGAGCATCGTGGCCGGCTTCCTGGGCGGCGGGAGCCTGGAACTCATGCTCTATGCCTTCATCGGCGGGATCGTTGCAGCCCTCTCCATCTGGCGTGTCGAACGACTGAATGCTTTTCTATGGAGCGGGCTTTTCGTGGCTCTGGCGAACGTGGCGGCTGTGACGGCCTTCGAATTCCAGAGCATCGACTATTCCACACGCTCACTCCTGATACAGGCCGGCATGGCGATTGCCAACGCCGGCCTCTCGACGAGCCTGGCAATTGCCGGCTTCTATGCGCTGGGCGCCCTGTTCGGAATCACAACCTCGCTCCAGCTCATGGAGTTGGCACGTCCAACCCACCCACTCCTTCACCAGTTGCAACTTAAAGCGCCCGGCACCTACCACCACAGCCTGCTGGTCAGCAACATGGCCGAGCAAGCAGCCCAACGTGTCGGCGCTGATGCTCTACTCGTGCGTGTTGGCGCGTACTACCACGACATTGGTAAGATGCTGCGCCCTTACTTCTTCGTTGAGAATCAAGTAGAGGGTGCCAATGTTCATGATCGGCTCGACCCCGAGACAAGTGCGCAGATCATTATCAGCCATGTACCCGACGGACTTGAGTTGGCCGAAAAATACAGCCTGCCGCCGGTGCTGCGTGATTTTATTGCGCAACACCACGGGACAACCCGAGTCAGTTATTTCTACCGCCAGGCATGTGAAGAACGCGGTGAGGATGCCATCAACGACGAAGCGTTCCGCTACCCGGGTCCACGTCCACAGACACCAGAGACAGCGATTCTCATGCTGGCCGATGGGGTCGAGGCCATGGCTCGGGCGAATCGCCCGGCCACGAATGGCGAGATTGACACTTTGGTACGCACCGTGATAAACCGCCGGCTGACTGAAGGCCAACTAGATGCATGCGATCTGACGCTACGCGATCTAGACGAGATTCGAGATGCATTTGTGCGCATCCTGAAGGGAATCTATCACCCTCGGATTAAGTATCCCGAGGAAGTCCAACCGAGACGCACGATTGCTGAGCGAGATGTCGCGATCGAAGTATGAACTTTCATCCCGAGATTGATGTGCAAATTGACGAGACGTTTGCCGATGCTGTTAACACAGAAGAGGTTGTGCATCTCGTTGCACGTACGCTGGCTGAGGTCGCGCCAGATGAGCCGGCAACCCTCACCGTGGTCATCACGGATAACGCTACAATCCAAACTCTGAACCGAGAGTACCTGGGCATCGATGCGCCAACCGACGTACTCGCCTTTTCACAGACCGAAGGGGCTGATGTGCCGGCGCCCATCGCTGGCCCCCGCTATCTCGGCGATGTCATTGTCTCCTACGAACAGGCGACGATCCAGGCCGGCGAGTATGCCGAACCGGTTGAACGGGAATTGGGACGGCTGATTGTACACGGGACTCTACACCTGCTCGGCTTTGACGATCAACGTGAAGCTGATCGGGAAAGAATGTGGGCCATGCAGGAAACCATCCTGAACAGCGAATAGACTCCCGTGATTGCGTTTCGAAACCGAAGACCGCCACTTTACTTGTGGACGAGACCAAAGCCAATCGGAGTACAGGAGACCTCAAGGAGAAGCAAGCAATGGACTTTGATCTGACCCCCGAACAGGAGATGGTGAAGAAGACGGCGAAGGATTTTGCCGATAACGAGATCATGCCTGGCGCTCGGGAGCGAGATCGACAGGAAATCTTCCCATGGGACATCATCCGCGACATGGCAAAGCTGGGCTTTCTTGGTCCAACCTTGCCAGAGAAGTACGGCGGCATGGGCCTGGACTATATCAGCGAGGCCATTATCTTCGAAGAAGTAGGCAGGGCTGATTCCTCTGTGCGAACAACTCTGTCGGTTCAGATATCGTTAACCGAACTGCCAATCCTCCAGTTCGGAACGGAGGAGCAGAAGCAGAAGTACCTGCCTAAGCTCGCCAGTGGAGAGTGGATCGGGTGCTTCGGCCTCACGGAACCACAAGC
>CAYYSH010000100.1:3680-9095 GCA_964474265.1 uncultured Anaerolineales bacterium | reverse complement strand
CGCAGTGTGCTCTGCAGCCGGCGTTCAAGCGCCCGCAGGACAGCCTCATCGAGGTTGAATACATTCTCCTTGCCCCGCTGCAGATCAGAATTGGCCAGGATGGGCAAAATCAGATATTCTCTGGACGCGTCGCGAATCTCGAGATAGCCATGGTTCTGCCAACCAGCATCCACATCGGATGCCAGCAAACTCACTGACCATGAACCGCGATCTCCCACATAGTCCCGTGTCTGTCCCGTGAGGGTCAGACGCGCCCAGTTGAGCTTCGCGTCGCGCGGGATTTGCGAGAGATCAAACTGCATCGCACCGATGTAAACCTGGCCGCCGTGGATGCCGGCATAGATGTCATCATCTCCGAAATGGTTACCGGACACTTGATTGCTGGACACCCAGCCAACAGCCTGGGGCTCGGGTGTGATGTACACCGTTTGCCGGTTCACGGGGTCAGTCGGTGCTGGCGAAGGTGTGCGGGTCGGCGTCGGCATGAAGGTTGGTGTGGGCGTTGCCGGCACCGGTGTTGCCGTGGGCGTGGCCGTATCAGGCGGCGGTGTCACCGGGTTGGTTGGCCGCGCTGGATCACAAGTCCAGTACAGCGCCCCATTGGCGGCCTGTGCCACACCGCATCCAATGTCAACATAGTTCGCGCTGGTGAGTATCGCCCAGTGCGATGAGCTGTACTTCCAACCAAGGAGAGCATCCTGTGGGGTCTGATAGCCACACGCAATGACTTCGCTGCCGCTGGCCATTGGATACCCGCTGGCACGAATTCTATCGAAAGGATTGGACCCATCGGAGCCGATGTGGTCACAGCGACGATTCTCTGCCATGTCTGCGCTATGCCGGCGCGCCGCTTGCATCAGCCGTTCATCACGTCGCAACGGTGGCAACCCCAAAGCAATACGTTCCTGGTTTATGAGGTCGATTAGTTGCTGTTCGAGCTCCGGCGACGGCGTTGGATTCGGTGGTGGTGTCTCAGTCTGCGTTGGCACAGCCGTTGGACTGACGTCGGGTGGAGGATTGCTGCTAAGCGCCGTGTAAATGTCGATGCGACCGTAACCATAGATGGCATCCCAGCCGGGCGTACCCAGGTCTACAGCACTTTCTTCAATGGCCTGTCGGATCTGGACGTTGGTCCAGTCTGGATGGATAGACTTTAGCAGAGCTGCCAGGCCGGCCACGTGCGGTGTCGCCATAGACGTGCCCGACCACGCCTGATAACCGTTCCCGCGAACCGTGCTCAGGATACCAACGCCTGGCGATGCAACTGAGATATAGCTGCCATAGTTCGAGAAACCGGCACGCTGATCGTTCAAGTCGGTGGCAGCGACACCGATGACGTTTTCGTACGCCGCCGGGTATGTTGGGTTCGAGGTGTTGCCATTGCCGGCGGCCGCGACGATGACAACGCCGTGATTCCACGCATAGTTCACAGCCTCACGCATAGTGGCCGATGTGTACGGGCCGCCGAGGCTCATGTTGATAACATCGGCCCCGTGATCTGTAGCCCATACAATTGCGTTCGCGATCCAGCTATGCGCGCCGGCTCCGCTGGAGCTCAGCGCCTTGACTGGCATGACCTTCACTTCCCAGGCGACGCCGGCAATGCCGATGCCGTTATCGGTCGCAGCAGCGGCTGTGCCGGCGACATGCGTACCATGCCCCTGATCATCTGCCGGGTCGTTGTCCCCGTTGACAAAGTCATAAGCTGGAAGGAGTTTCCCCTGCAAGTCCGGATGGCTGGCGTCGGCTCCTGTGTCAATGACCGCGATGATCACGTCGGGGCTACCCACCGAGATGTCCCAGCCCTGCTCTGCGCGAATCTTCGCCAGATTCCACATGTCTGGGAAACGCGGGTCGTTGGGATGCCGTGCCAGATTCTCCTGTACGGCCGCCAGCGCCTCTGCGGGTAGCACAGGCCCATCCGGCCAGCCGAGAATCCGTGCCGTGTAGTCCGGCTCAGCGAACCGGACCGCGGGCTCCGCCTGGTACGCGAAGACCATGCTTGTCGTGTCTTCCGGTACGCGGAGGATCTGGATGTTGAGAGCCGGAATCTCATCAATCACCTCGGCTCCCAGGCGCTCATGAAGCGCAGCCTTTTCCTCTTCCGAGGTTTCGGGCGTGAATTGCACTAAGAGCCGGCCTGGAACGTAGGGTGCATCCTCGTCCAGAGCCAGGGCAGAAGGTGGGGATTGATGAGGTGGCCGGCCGGTGTTCGCAGCAGACGAGGCTCGATAACCCGGAATCAGGCCGGCCAAGACAAGGACCAGAATCACCAATAATTTTGTATGGCGCAACATGGACGTCACCTCCGAGAGAATGCAGCTCAAGGGATCGCTGCGTTGGTGGACGCCAGCAGCTTTGCCGCGACGTCCGAATCGGAGAGGACATCCCTTCTCAGGCCCCCCGTCCTCTACTGTCGGTCTTGCTCAACGATTCGAGAATGGCAATGCTGTTGGGCAGATGAAACAGCATTAGATCGGACAGACAGTATCTTGAATGTGCTGAACGCTCCTTAGATTGACGACCGGCAACCGTGGTAACTGCTGTAAAGCGCGTTTCGGATGAACACAGCTCCACGTCTAGCCAGAAGAGACGGTTAGATTCTATACGTACCGTACTCACGAGCCTGTCACGATGCCGGCCTCCTCCGAAGTCGTTGGCTTTGCGACGGAGAAACGAATGGCTTGCGTAGTGTGGCCGTCGTGCAACCTCGACTATCCTGGATTAATATTTGTCCATCGAAGTGAAAGGGCTTGTGCAGCGAACACCGGGGCCCTTCCCGAGCTGCTCCTAGAAATACAACGCGAGCTATACAGCCAACAGACTGGCCTTTGAGCAAGCTTCGGAATTCGCAACACAAGCACGCGGGGGCGATGCTTTGACGGAATTCCTTTCAAGCGTTATACTTAGGGTCCGTATTCACGGGAAGCAGCAACCAACGTGGCCGGTGTTACTCGAAGGAGACACCGGCTGACCTTTGCAGGGACCGAACGCTGAAGATGATGTCAAAGAATGCCCCCTTACGGAATTCAATAAGATCCGTCATCAGCCTGCTCCTGCTGATTGCTATCCTTGCTCCACTTCTGACGGGCGGGGGCGTGCGTGCCCAGGAAGCGGATCCACGCATTCGCCATCTTATTGAGAGCATGACGCCAGAGGAGCGGGTTGGCCAGTTGTTTCTGGTCACCTTTGTGGGCCAGGACACCGGCCCTGAGTCCGAGATAGCCCGGCTTATTCAAGATTTCAAGATAGGCGGTGTGCTTCTGAGCCCGCGTAATGGTAACTTTCAGAACACCGAGGGCGCGCCGGCCCGGGTTGCTGAGTTGAGCACCCGGCTTCAGTCTTTGGCCCTCGATAAACAAGGACCAGGTATCCCCTTGTTCATCGCTATTGAGGCTGACGGCGACGGAGCACCCACCACATGGTTGCGCGAAGGGATGACGGCTGTCCCCAGCCCTCTTGCGATTGGCGCAACGTGGAGCCCAGACAACGCGGAGGCGGTTGGCCAGATTGTTGGGAAGGAGCTCGCAGCGGTTGGGGTCAATCTTTTGCTTGGACCACCATTAGACGTGCTACTGACTCCAAGGCCAGGTCAGCCAGGAGACCTGAAGACGCGGTCCTTTGGGGGAGCCCCGTACTGGGTCGGTCAGATGGGGGAGGCTTACATCCGGGGTGTACACGAAGGCAGCCAGGGACGAGTCGCGACTGTTGCAAAGCACTTCCCAGGACATGGCAGCAGCGATCGGAGCCCCGACGAGGAAGCTGCCACGGTTGAGAAATCGAAAGAGGAGATGACCCGCACCGATCTGGTGCCATTTTTGAAAGTGACAGACATAGCAGACAAGGAACAGGCCGGCATCACCGATGCGCTCATGACATCACACCTGCGCTATCGTGGCTTTCAGGGACCCTCGCGCCCCGATTCGCCTCCGATCAGCTTTGATCCAGGCGGATTCAAAGTGCTTATGGAGGTGCAGCAACTGGCGCAATGGCATGAGACGGGATTGTTTGTGAGTGATTCGTTGGGCGTGCCGGCTGTGCGCCGCTACTTCAATCCAGCACTCGACAGTTTTCCTCACAAGGAGATTGCTCAGAAGGCACTGTTGGCCGGCAATGACCTACTGCTCGTTTCCAGATTTGCCTTGCAAGATGACGACTGGCCCGCCCAATTTAACAACATCACATCGGCCATCAGCTTCTTCCGCGACAAGTATCAGAGCGACGACACATTCCAGAAGCGGGTCGACGAGGCACTGGCCCGCATCTTGCGGCTAAAAATAAAATTGTACCCCAGCTTTGATCGGGAATCGGTGGTCGTGGACCCGGTTGCTGTTGGAGACCTCGTTGGACAGGATGACGCCAAGAAGCAGATCGCGGCCATCGCTCAAACGGCCGTAAAAGTCGTTGCGCCCGAGTTGCAGGCGTTGGCGGACCGCCTGCCGGCCCCGCCACGCGCCGGAGAATCTATCCTGATCTTTACCGACACACGTCAGGCGTCCGATTGCCCCACATGTGAGCCGTATCAGCTTATTCCTGCAACCGCCATTCAGGATACCATTCAGCGTCTCTACGGACCTAGCAAAACTGGCACAGGCCAGATTGACCCAGAAGATGTGCACAGCTTCACGTTCCGGGAGCTGAAAGCTCTTGCGATACCAGCCGGCGAAGAGACGGAAACCAATGCTGAGACAGCATTTACCCTCACGGATGAGGAGCGGCAAAACCTCGAGACTCTGCTTGAGGAGGCCGATTGGGTTCTATTCGCCATGCAGGACATTGACCCAGAAGAAGCACCAGACTCGGATGCTCTCCGCATTTTTTTGAAAGAGCGATTCAGCAGCCTGGCCGATAAAAAGGCCATCGTCATGGCTTATGGAGCGCCTTACTATCTGGACGCCACGGAGATCAGCAAACTCACAGCCTACTATGCTGTCTTTAGCAAGATTCCAGCCTCGATCGAAGCATCTGTACGAGCACTGTTCCAGGAATTCGTACCTACCCGGGCGCTTCCAGTAAGCGTCCCGGGCATCACTTATGATCTTGCAGTTCAATTACAACCTGACCCGGCACAGGAACTCACGATAAGCCGGATCGACAGTCAGGACACGACTGTCAACTTCGGTGAAGAGTTCGAGATTCAGACTTCTACGATTCTTGATAAGAACAGTCATCCGGTACCCGACGGCACCAGGGTGACATTTTGGCTGACAGATCCAACAGATTCCACTTATCGGAATTTGAAAGAGGTCACGACTGTCGATGGCGTGGCGCGGGCCAAACTACTGGCAGACCGGGCCGGTGCCATTGACATTAACGCGCAGGCCGGCGAGGCCGAAACGGCGGAGGCACTGTCGCTCACCGTCAAAGGTGAAGCACAGCCACCAACGGCAACTCCCGCGCCGCCGACAGCTACAC
>CAYYSH010000100.1:0-3670 GCA_964474265.1 uncultured Anaerolineales bacterium | reverse complement strand
CAGCTACACCAACGCAGCCGCCATCTACTGCAACTCCGTTACCGCCAACACCCATCCCCGCGCCGACCGAGCCAGCACCCGCAGCTTCAACGCCCGTGGGGTGGGGAAGTCTGGTGCTCTCCATGATCGGCATGCTTTTTGCCGGCGTTCTGGCCATGACAGTTGGCAACGGCGCAGGCCGTGCGATACCCCAGACATTCCGGCTATTCCTGCTCAGTCTGGCGGCCGGCCTGAGCGGCTATGTGCTTGTTGGCCTGGAATGGCTGCAGATACAGAACCTGCCCGGCCTGATGGTCGTTCCGCCAGAGTGGCGAACAGCCATGGTGAGCACACTATTTGCACTCACGCCACTCGTGTGGGCCGTCTGGGACCGGCGACAGAGGGAGTTGTGATTAGCCGTCAGGGCGTAGGTGTTGGGATGACAGCCGTAGCCGCTGCCAACGCCGCCGGTCGTGTCGTCACCGACGTCCCGGTCGCTTGCCACGTGATGGCAACGGCAATGAAGAGTAGGAGGAGTACAATAAGAAGAAGAATCACGTTTTGACGTAGCGCCTGAAGCCAGGGGGATGGCCTGGGCACCGGAGGCGAGTGAATCGAGCTCGCCGTAGAGAGCCCGCTGAAGAGCGCCTGGCGAAGCTCAGCAATGCTGGCCGGCCGTTCCTCTGGGTGCATGGACATGGCGCGGAGGATAGCTGCCTCTGTCCGCTCTGTGATCTGAGGATTGATTGATCGTGGCGGCGGCAGCGCGTTGGGGTTCAGAAACCGCTCCTGGGCGGTGGCCGGCGCGCGTCCGGTCAAGAGATGATACAGGGTTGCCCCAAGTGCGTAGATGTCCGAGCGCGTGTCGGTATGGCCAATGCTACCGCCGTACTGCTCCAGCGGGGTGTAAGGGAGTGAGCCCAGTCCCTGGAGTACAGTGATCGTTCGTGGGTCTTCAGGATCGAGCGGTTTGACTAACCCGAAGTCCACAAGCTTAATCCGGCCTTCGGGAGTCAGTTTGATGTTGGCCGGCTTGATATCACGGTGAAGGACAGGGGGATCCTGGCTATGGAGGTATTCCAGAGCGTCACAGAGCTGCTGTGCCCAGGCCAGCACTCGCTCTTCGTCCAGGAATTGGTTTTGCCGGCGCGCTTCGTCAAGCACCTCTTTCAGATTGCGGCCGGCGACGAAGTCCATAACCAGGTAGTCGAGGCCGTCGCGCGAGAAATAATCCGAGACCTTCGGCAGGTTCGGTTGATCCAACCGAGCCAATGTACTCGCCTCACGGCGGAACTGGGCCTGGGCCTGGGCAATAGCCTCCTCGCTCGCGCCAGGCTGAGGGCGTACTTCCTTGATAGCACACATGCGCCCTTCCAGGCGGAGGTCTTCAGCCTGGTATACGGCACCGGCGCCGCCCTGTCCGACCAGGGCAATGATCTTGTACCGGTCGCGCAGAACGGTGCCCGGTGGTAGCAATTGAAACAAGAGCGTCACTCCTCCATGCACGGCGTTCTTGGGGGGCATCCGTGTAAACCTAAGCTTAGCCCATTCCGTGAATTCTGTCAAAGAGAAAGGAGGGGCCTTTCACATATGTTAGAACGCGAATTGCCAATGCTCATTATGCAAGATGGTGAGCAGGTTGGCCAAGAGTGGTTACTTGAAAACGACGTGGTCACCATCGGACGTGAAGAGGACAATGACATCGTCCTCCCGGATCGGCGCGTATCGCGACAGCACGCTGTCATCGAGCGTGAGGGTGATCGATACTATATTCGAGACTGTGGTAGCAAGAATGGCACATTTGTCAACGGCACTCTGCTCCAGGCCCCTGTCCCTCTAAAAGACGGCGACAATATACAGATTGCCACAGGTGTCACGCTGACCTTCGTTGACGCCGGTGCCACAACGCCGCTCTTTTTTGAGGGGCAACGTGGTCTGATCATCGACAACGATAGCCGGCAGGTCTGGCTACGAGGCCAGGAACTGGAACCGCCGCTATCGACTCAGCAGTACCGGCTACTCCATCTGCTGTATGAGAATGCCGGCAAAGTCGTCACCCGTGAGGAGATCATCCGTGTAGTGTGGCCGGACGCCGTGAGTGGTGGTGTCTCAGAACAGGCCATCGACGCGCTTGTTCGCCGGCTACGTGACCGACTGGCGGAGGTTGACCCGGATCACCAGTACGTGGTGACAGTCCGGGGTCACGGCTTCCGTCTCGAAAATGCACCTTGATCAGAATCTGCGTAACACGTTGGAACGTTGCACGTTAAACGTCACGGCACCTCCGCCTCTGACCCGAGGTGGAGGGCGGAATCTTTGACGCTGTAACGTTCCAACGTGGACGCACTTCCTGTCGAGAGTTGGGCCCTGGATCCTGCCCAACCGGTACGAATAATCGTACGTCAGGTTCTTTCCAGGAGCGAAAACTGCACATGAAAAAACCGCAAACGCATATCTCGATATACCTTCTCGTCGTGGTTGTGGCTCTGGTGCCAGCGGCCATGGCAGCACATGCCGGCGCACCAGGTCAGGATTCACCGACACAAAGCCAACCGAAGGGCGAGGACATCTATGCCGCAGGGCGAGTCCTCGTCCAGTTGCGATCAGATTCTCCCCCTACATCGACCTCCACCCTCTTCAGCACATACAACGTAGTACCGCTGGAGAAGATCGCGCCGAATATCTATACGGTGTCCGTCCCAGTGGGACGGGAACAGGAATGGGCCCAGCGATTCCAGGCCAACCCGGCTATCGAATCTGCCACGCCTGATTGGCGGTTGACAATGCCGCCCCTTCGAGTGCTCGGAAGTGCACCCGATGGCGAGTACGAAAATCCAAAAATACAGCCGGAGGTGCTCAGTCATCTCAACCAGGCACGTGGTGTGATTACTGAGACGATTCACATGAGCACCATTCCAGCCGGCCCTCCACTTCCCGAACGCACCCTGCCGACTGAATCTCCTCAGGTCTACACCGTTTTCGACTACGAGGGACTCAACGATGAGCCGATCCGGATCGAGGTCTACGCCCTGGATGTAGACATATCCCCCATCGTGATATTTGACTCTGTCGAAGTTTTGGATGGGTCTGGGACTGCGTCTATCGTGGTGCCGGCCTGGCAATACTTCGTCGACACCGGCACCTTTCCCATCGGCCATTACCTGACGCTCGTCCACCAATCAGTTTCTGGGAGTTGGAAAGTGATCGGTAAAGTCACCTGGCATGTGAGCACACAGCCAAACGATCAATGGTTCCTGGCCGATCGCTATCAATGGAATCTGCATAACTCTGGCGTGTGGGGCAATCGCGACGCCGACATCGATGCCCCGGAAGCCTGGGATGTGACAACAGGTAGTGATAGCGTGACAATCGCCATCATCAGCACAGGCGTCGTGCTAGACCATCCGGACCTCGCGAACAAGATCTGGAAAAATGAGGGCGAAATTCCCGGCAACGGTGTCGACGACGATGGCAATGGCTTTGTGGATGATGTCAACGGCTACGAGTTCTTCCTTGAGGAAGATAACCCCGATCCCAGAGATGACATTGGCTGGGGCACCTTCGCTGCCGGCATTGCCGCTGCAGAGACGAACAACATAATCGGGATGGCCGGCGTATCCTGGGGCGCTCGCATCATGCCTATCAAGGTTGTGCGATTGATGGTAACTGCAACGGCACGTGTTCCGTATGG
>CAYYSH010000099.1:5259-9119 GCA_964474265.1 uncultured Anaerolineales bacterium | reverse complement strand
GGAAAGACCACAATTCTGCGGGCGATTGCCGGCTTCTTGCCCCTCAGTCATGGGTCCATCATGATCGATGGCCGTCAGGTCAACCAGATCCATCCCCGGGACCGCAACATCGCGATGGTCTACCAGACGCGTGCGCTGTACCCGCACATGACGGTGCGCGAGAACTGGAGTTTTCCCCTGGAGGCCATTGGCCGCAGCAAGGCGGAGATAGCGCGGCGGGTGCAGGAAATGGCGTCCATGCTGGAAATGACCCCCTTTCTGGACCGCTACCCGGGCCAGCTAAGCGGAGGCCAGCAACAACGTGTGGCTCTTGGACGTGCTCTCGTGCGACGTCCCAGCCTCTTCCTGCTCGACGAGCCGCTGGGGGGACTGGATGCCAAGCTGCGCATCGCGGCCCGCTCCAATTTCAAGCGCATCCACGCCGATCTGGGGGTCACCACGCTGTACGTCACCCATGATCAGGCTGAAGCACAGGCGCTGGGTAGTCAGCTCATCGTGTTGAATGAGGGCGAAGTGCAGCAGATTGGCACTCCGGATGATATTTACGACGAGCCTGTCAACCGGTTTGTGGCCGGCTTCATCGGCACACCGCCCATGAATTTTATCGATTGCTCACTCGCCCACACCGATCAGGGGCTGGCCCTGGTGCATGGCGCATTGTGTGTGCCGTTGCCGGCTGCCAAAGCCGCTGGCATCGGTGCAAAAGCGCCAGAGCACATCGTGCTGGGGGTTCGCCCTGAGCACATCCGCCTCACACAACAGCCCGTTGCCGGCAGTGTGCCGGTTGAGGTGTTTGTGACGGAACCGCAAGGGCACGAGGTCATCGTTGATCTGCGCTTCAACGACGATATCCTGAAAGTGCGCGGCTCAACGGACACAGACCTGCCATTCCAGCTCAATCTGGGCGACACCGTCTACATGTCAGTTGATCCTGACAAAAGCTACGTGTTCGATGGCGCGACCGGCGAGCGGCTGGATCGCTCAACAAGCTAATGTGAATTTGGAGAAGATGATCATGACTACGTCTCCCCCACTCCCATATTCGGAGCATATCGCCGATTTGTTTAGACTGGATGACCAGGTTGCGTTGGTAGCCGGCGGCTACGGTGGAATTGGCTCGGCTCTCAGCCTGGGGTTGGCCCAACAGGGCGCCAAGGTTGCGATAGCCGGCCGTTCGCTTGAAAAGGCCGGCGCATTTGCAGAGACACTCACCTCTCATGGGTTCGATGCGTTTGGCACCGCTTTTGACATTGTAAACCCCGAGGATGTGACCCGGCTCGTGCAAGAGGTCGTTGATCGATATGGCCGGCTGGACATCCTGGTCAACTGTGTCGGCACGCATATCGAAAGGCCGGCGGAAGAATTGAGTGTTGAGGAATGGGACATCGTGCACAACACCAACCTGCGCGGCGCTTTCCTGCTTGCTCAGGCGGCCGGGCGGCAGATGATCCAGCAGCGCAAAGGCAAGCAAATTCACATCTCGTCTGTGCGCAGTATGCTGGGGATTCACCGAGGGTATGCGGCCTACACATCCAGCAAGGCCGGCCTCAACCTGCTTGTCAAGCAACTGGCAACCGAATGGGCCAAGTACAGCATCAACGTCAACGCCATCGCACCCACTTTCATTCGCACGGAACTCGTGACTCACTACCTGGAAGATGAAACGTTTTACAACGCGCTGGTCAGTCGCATTCCGCTGGGTCGGGTCGGTGACCCGATAGACATTGTGGGAGCGACGGTTTTCTTCGCGGCGCCGGCATCGGATTTCATCACAGGTCAAATCCTATTTACAGATGGTGGTGTCACTGCCACGCAATAAAAAAGATGCGGAGGTGACTCTTGGAACGAGAATCTAAAGCCTCGAAACGCCCATTTAATCGTCAGGTGCTGCGCGAGAATATCAAGGAGTACCTGATTGATGGCATCCTGCGCGGGGAGTACCGGCCGGGTGACCGGTTGATTGAAACCAGGCTGGCCGAGGAACTTGGTGTGAGTCAGGCACCGGTCAGAGAGGCGCTACGCGATCTTGAGATGATGGGCTTCGTGGAATCGGTGCCGTACCAGGGGACCTACGTTCGGGCGGTGTCGGCCGAGGAAATGCGAGATATCTACACGGTGCGGGCTGCGCTAGAGGCGCTGGCCGGCCGCCTGGCGGCCCCCAACGTTGATGACGAGCTCCTGGAGAGGTTGGAAGGGCTCGTTGAGGAAATCATGGAACATGCACGGAGTGGGAATGCCCACGACTTCGCGAGGGCGAACTTCGCATTTCACAAAGCGGTTGCAGAAGCGTCGCACAACCGCGCGCTATTGCGCCTGTTTGATATGCTCCAGTTTGCGTATTGGACATTTGCCTCGACGTTCTTGACCGGTTTCGACCTGGAGCATCTGGGAAGTCGCCACTATGAAGTGCTAGACGCCCTGCGCACCCGGGATCCGGATGTCATCGCTCGGACACTGCAACAACACATTGAGGAGTTAGGGGATCGCCTGCCTGAGTACTCGGGACTGGAAACTCGCGGCGATGCGGCACTGGGACCTGATTTGAGATGACGGAACGGACTTACGACACGCTCCACATGGGGCGCTCTTCCATCGATCTCTATGCCAATGACGTGGGCGCTCCGTTTGTGGAGATCAAGAGCTTCGCTGCCTATGTGGGAGGCTCACCCACCAACATCAGCGTAGGTGTCCGCCGGCTGGGGCTCAACGCGGCCTTGCTGACCGGGCTGGGAGAGGACCCGGTGGGCGATTTCATCCTTCACTTCTTGCAGCAGGAGGGTGTCGAGACTTCGTACATTGTCCGCAAACCCGGCCACCGCACCAGTGCTGTGGTTTTGGGTATCGAACCCCCCGACAAGTTTCCTCTGGTGTATTATCGAGACAATTGCGCAGACATTGAACTGACCATTGACGATGTGCTACGGGCACCGATCGCTGACAGCCGGGTCTTGCAATTTGCCGGCACCAATTTCAGCAAAGAACCGAGCCGCAGCGCAACCATTTTCGCGGCGGAGATAGCGCGCCAGGCCGGCACCGACGTCGTGCTGGACATCGACTTCCGCCCCGACCAATGGCACGATCCGCGCGCCTTCGGCGTCTGTATCCGGTCTGTGTTGCGCCTGGTGGACGTCGTGATCGGCACGGAAGACGAGATCAATGCCGCGATGCTGACCGACCCCCGCCAGATCAGCCTCACGTACAGCCAGGTCTCCGATGCGCGTGTCACGGGAGATGTTGACGCCGCGATTCAGGAGTTGCTGAGCCTGGGACCGAAAGCCGTGTTGCAGAAACGCGGTGCGCATGGGGTGCGAGTGCATCTGGATGATGGCTCCCGGATCGATGTCCCGGGCTTCCCGGTGGAAGTGTACAACATCCTCGGCGCCGGCGACGCCTTCGCCGCCGGCTTCCTGTACGGCTACGTCAAAGGCTGGGACTGGTACAAGGCCGTTCGGCTGGGCAATGCATGCGGCGCCATCGTCGTCACGCGACATGGCTGCGCCAATTTCATGCCCACCCTCGATGAGGCGCTGGCATTTGCTGCGGAGCGCGGTGGATTGTAGACGCTGACCGGCTGCACGTGATCCCTCGCGGCAGGATTCATCTTGTGCCATAGTGTGCTTGGGTATTGGGATAAACGCGCCGGCTGTGGAGGCGGCCGCGCGTGTCGTTGTAAGAAAGGAGCCAGATGTGAACGGCGAAGGACAACTGTACAATTATATTGATGGCGCGTGGAAGCGTTCCACTGCCACTGAGTTCCTCGAGGTCACGAACCCGGCCACTGCGGAGGTCATGGCCAGGGTGCCCTTGTCGCCGCCGGCTGACGTGGAGGCTGCTGCTCAGGCGGGTGCCAGGGCTTTTGA
>CAYYSH010000099.1:0-5249 GCA_964474265.1 uncultured Anaerolineales bacterium | reverse complement strand
CGGCGCGTGCCGGCCACGGACCGCGTTCAGTACCTCTTTAAGTTCAAGGCGCTATTGGAGGAGCATCTGGATGAGCTGGCTCGCCTTGTGACCGATGAGTGTGGCAAAACCTACAAGGAGAGCGTGGGCGAACTTCGTCGCGGCATCGAAAATGTGGAGGTGGCCTGTGGCATCCCCAGCTTGATGCAGGGCTATAACAACGAAGACATCGCTCGCGGCATTGATGAACATCTCTTGCGCCAGCCATTGGGGGTCGTGGCGGCCATCACGCCTTTCAACTTCCCAGGCATGATACCGCTCTGGTTCTTGCCTTACGCGATCGCTACGGGCAACTGCTTCATCCTCAAGCCCAGCGAAAAAGTGCCTATCACCAGCCAGAGGCTCTTCGAACTCATCGATGAACTGGATCTACCGCCGGGGGTCGTGCAACTGGTGAACGGAGACAAGGGCGCCGTTGACGCGATTCTTGATCACCCGCTGGTTCGAGGGGTTAGTTTCGTAGGGTCTTCCCCTGTGGCCCGGTACGTCTATAGCCGGGCAACAGCCAATGGCAAGCGGGCTCAGTGCCAGGGGGGTGCCAAGAACCCGGTGGTCATTCTCCCGGATGCAGACATGGATCTGACGACTCAGGCCGTGGCCGATTCGGCTTTCGGGTGTGCCGGCCAGCGCTGTCTGGCAGCTTCGATTGCTGTCACAGTGGGCGGAGCGCGAAACGTGTTCGTCGAGCAAATCTCCGATGCAGCCGCCAGCCGGCGCGTGGGTTATGGGCTGGATCCAGATGTGGAAATGGGGCCGGTGATTACGGCGGAAAGCAAGTCTCGCATCGAGAAACTGATCGCCGCTGGAGAACACGAGGGCGCCGACCCGCTGGTGGATGGCCGTGGCAAGCAGGTGGCCGGCTACGAGGACGGCTATTTCTGCTTCCCGACCGTGTTGGATCACGTGGACCCGCGCAGTGAGATCGCCGGCACGGAGATCTTCGGCCCGGTGCTTAGCCTGATGCATGTGGAGACCGTGGATGAAGCGATCCATCTGATTAACAGCTCAAGCTTCGGCAACATGGCCTGTCTCTTCACCTCCAGTGGCGCAGCGGCTCGCAAGTTCCGCCACGAAGTCAAAGCCGGCAACATCGGCATCAACGTGGGAGTGGCAGCGCCGATGCCTTTCTACCCGTTCGCCGGCATGAAAAACAGCTTCTTCGGCGATTTGCATGCCCAGGGGCGTCACGCCGTGGAGTTCTACACGGAGACAAAGGTGGTGGTGGAAAGGTGGTTTGTATCATGATGCACAATACGTGCATGTACCAGAAAATCTTGCCGGCCCAGTCGGCGGGAGAAATCAAGTCTTAAGGAGGACTAAGTGGCTCGACAACTTATCGATCTCAGCATGCCCGTTCACAGTGACATGGTCGTCTTTCCGCGTGTGGTGCGGCCGGCCTTGCTGATGTACGAAGACTGGGAGAAGTTCGCTGAGGGCATTGGCGCGGCCGAATACGGCGTCACGTGGCTGACGGCCAGCTACCTGACGGTGCTGGGTGACCACGTTGGCACACACATCGACGCGCTCAAGCATCTGCGGAAAGAAGGACCGGGACCGGAAGGCATCCCGCTGGAGTACTGCTACGGCGATGGCGTCGTGCTCGACTTCCGCCACAAGGAAAGCGGGGCCGGCATCACCGTCGAGGACATGCAGGAGGCGCTGCGCAAGATCGACTACGAGATCAAGCCGTTGGACATCGTGCTCATCATGACCGGTGCCGGCAGCTACAACGACGAGGAGCGCTACCTGCGCGACCACTGCGGGATGACGCGCGAAGCGACAGAGTGGATGCTCGATCAGGGGGTCAAGGTCACCGGCATCGATGCAGTGACCTTCGATCCACCGGTGTGGGCCATGTTCGAGCGCAAGCAGTTCTGGGAAGCCCATCGGGTCATGCTCGAGCGCGAGTACTACCACCTGGAGAATCTGTGTAATCTGGAGAAGATCCCCCGGCCGTACGGGTTCAAGCTGGCCGTGTTCCCCATCAAATGGGTGGACACAACGGCTGCCCCGGTGCGGGCGGTCGCCATCATCGAGGATTGAGGCATGCAGGCGGTTATCCGGTTTGGCGAGGCTTCCTGCGAGGATGTCGCCATCGCCGGCGGAAAGGGCGCTTCCCTGAGCCGGATGGCGCGGGCCGGCCTGCCTGTGCCGCCCGGCTTCGTCGTCACCACGGCCGCCTTTACCCAATGCCTGGCCCAACAGCCTCACATCGAGGCACAGATGGCGGATCTGCTCAACGGCATAGACGCTGAAGACGAGCGCAACCTGACAGAAGTGGCCGAGCAGATCCGCCGCCTCATTCTGGAGCTTCCCTTGCCAGAACATCTCGCCCGGGAAATCACCACGGCCTATGCGAGCCTGGGGGACGCGCCACGGGTCGCCGTCCGCTCCAGTGCAGCGGCCGAGGATTCGGCGACGGCGAGCTTCGCCGGACAGCAGGAAACCTACCTCAATGTTCAGGCCGGCGAGTTGCTGGACTGCGTCCGGGCGTGTTGGGCCTCGTTTTTCTCGCCGCGGGCGCTGTTCTACCGCCGGCACAAAGGCAGGCTCAACGACACCACGATGGCGGTGGTGGTACAGCAGATGATCGTACCCGAAAAGTCGGGCGTGCTCTTCACCGTTCACCCGGTGTACGGTCGCACCGACCAGATCGTGATCGAATCGGTGTGGGGCCTGGGCGAAAGCGTGGTGGCCGGCAAAGTCACGCCGGATCACTACGTGGTTGACAAGGTCACCGGCGAGGTGGTTACCGCCGTCGTTGCTCCCCAATCCATCGCCATTGTGCCGGATGAGGCCGGCGGGGGCGTGCGCGAGGTCGAGCTGACACCGGAGCAGGCCACGAGCCGGGTGCTGAGCGACAGCGAACTGGCCGAGTTGGCCGGGTTGGGGCGCCGGCTGGAGGAGCATTTTGGCCGGCCTCAGGATGTGGAATGGGGCATCGCCGGCGGACAGGTTTACCTGCTGCAAAGCCGGCCAGTGACCACGCTGTAGAGGGATCGCTGTTGCCATAACAGGAGAAGATCGCATGTACCGTCATTCCGAAGAAATAGTGCAGGGGCCGGCGCGCGTCCGCATCGACGTGGTTTCCGCCGAGCCCATGGACCGCGTCCTGGAAGATACCACGTTTCTCGACTACCGGCTCGGCGGCGTCACCCGCACCCTCGACACCACGAAAGAACGCGTTGATCTGTTTTGGGATCGTACCGCCCCGGAGAAAAAGATCGCGTTCCGCGATGACCAACTGCGGTTGGAAGGGCCGTGGTTTGAGGGGGAGTTGCAGCGGATCCTGGTGTCGCTGATGGCCCGGCGCATGGAAGAGGCCGGCCTGTATCTGTTCCACTCGTCGGCGGTGCACTACCGGGGCCGCAGCATCCTGTTCATGAGCGGCGAGGGCAACAACGGCAAAACGATGAGCCAGATCGAGGCACGCCGGCGTGGGGCGGCCTTCATCGCCACCGAAACCACTGTCATCGACCGCGAGGGACAGGTCGTGGCCGGCAGCCGCGACGTCTTCCTCCGCAAGCGGGCGAAGGGGACTGAGCGCGCCGACAAGCCGCCCCAGGACGAGGGGGTCCGCAAGTTCTTCGATGCCCTGCCCGATCTGACGGTCTTTCACGACCAGCCAACAACCATCGATCTCGTTATCCTGCCGGATATCGACGGCAATTTCGCAACTGCGGTGGCTCCACTGTCCGACTTTGAGAAGGCCTACCAGACCTTCCACTGCCTGATGGACTACTTTGCTCTCAATGTCCTTCTGGCCCCTGGCCTGCCCATGCCGATTCTCGACACTGCAGAGCTGCGCGCCCGGCGCGCGGCGTTCATTCAAGATTTTATCCGCCGACCGTACTACATCATCCGGGCGGCCGGCCCACAGAGTGTCCTGGACGAGGTGGAGAAGTTGCTATGATCCTGGAAGAGAACTTCGCCCTGATGGCACCGATTGAGCAGGTTTGGGATTTCTTTCTCGACATCGAGCGGCTGGCTCCCTGTGTGCCTGGTGTCGAGACCGTGCAGCAGCTAGACCCGGCGAACTACAAAGGCGTCCTCAAACTCAAGGTGGGACCGATCGGTGTTGCCTTTCGCGGCGATGTGACCATTGTGGAGCAGGAGCCACCACGCTTTATCCGCGTGAAGCTCCAGGGCCGGGATGTGGCCGGCCTGGTGCAGGGCGAGTTCACCTCCACCCTGACGCCCACCGAAAATGGCGAGACAGCCGTGGCATATCGCATGGACATCGCGCTGCGGGGCCGGCTGGCTCAATTCGGCCAGGCGGTCATCCGGGACACAGCACGGAAGATGACCGCCGAGTTCGTATCGTGCGTACAGAAAAAGTTGGAACCGACTAATGCCTGATATCGAGTTCTTGCAACCGACGACGCTGGAAGAAGCGATCAAGCTGCTGGCGCAGTACGGCGAGGAGGCGCACGTCCTGGCCGGCGGCACCTTCCTGACCCTGCTCCTCAAGCAAGGGTTCATCGCTCCCCGCGCACTGGTCAGCCTGCATCGCATCCCCGGTCTGCGCCACATCCAGGAGCGCCCGGACGAGGGCCTTTGCATCGGTGCGCTGGTCACCCATCGCGAGGTCGAAACCAGTGCCCTGGTCAAGCAACGCTATTCGCTCCTGGCCGAGACCTATGCCCAGGTGGCCAACGTGCGCGTCCGGAACCAGGCCACCGTCGGCGGAAACCTGGCAGATGCCGACTACGCTTCCGATCCGCCGGCCTCGCTTACCGCGCTGGACGCCCACGTGCGCATCACGGGCCCGAACGGACAGCGTACCGTCCCGGTGCGTGACTTCATCATCGGTCACTACCAGACGGTCCTCGAGCCGGGGGAAATCATCACGGAGGTGGTCGTGCCGCCGCCGGCGCCGGATGTGCGGAGCACGTACGTGAAATTCAGAACGCGCTCCAGCGAAGACCGACCGTGCGCCAGCGTAGCAGTCGCTCTCCGGTTGGAGAACGGTCGTTGTCAGGATCTGCGGGTGGTGGTCGGTGCCGTGGCAGATCGGCCGCAGGTGGTCGATGAGGCCCTGGCTCTGGCGCGCGGGCAGGCGCTGACGGAGGCGTTGATCGGCGAGATCGCCGGCGCATACGCCAGCGCCATCGAGCCTCTCAGCGACCTGCGTGGCTCGGCCTGGTATCGCACCCAGATCATCGAGGTGCTGGTGCGGCGCGCCATCCACACATTGGTGGACTAGACCC
>CAYYSH010000098.1:0-9324 GCA_964474265.1 uncultured Anaerolineales bacterium | reverse complement strand
TGTTTGATGTTGTTTTTCTTGGGACGTCAGCTTCAGCGCCGTCTGTGCGTCGCAACCTGCCATCGACCATGGTGATTCACGAGGATCGCCGTTTCATGATTGACTGTGGCGAGGGGACACAGCGCCAACTATTGACAAGCGGGCTGGGCTTTAAGCGACTGGATACGATTCTGCTGACCCATGGGCATCTTGACCACATTTTGGGACTTGGCGGAATTATGTCAACATTTGCGCGATGGGAGGCCGCCGATGAGCTCAACATCTATGCCGGCGGCTGGGCGTTGGAGCGGGTGCGTGACCTGGTAGACGTCGTACTGCGCGGTGGTGAGATCAACCTCAAGCTCAATCTGATCCCACTTGAGCCAGGCGTCGTCCTGGAAACGAAAAAGATGCAACTGATCGCCTTCCCCGTCACCCATCGGGGGCCGGGTTGCTTCGGGTTCACATTTCAGGAACGTAGCCGGCGGCCTTTCCTGGTCGAAGTCGCCGAACGGTTAGGAGTGCCGGCTGGCCCCGAACGCAGCCGGCTCGTCAGAGGGGAGGCGATCACCCTGGCTGACGGTACCGTTGTGCGCCCGGATGACGTCCTGGGGCCAGAAGTGCGCGGAACCAAACTGTGTTACGTCGGCGATGCTGCCCGAGTGGACAACCTGATCGCCGACGTGTGGCAGGCCGATGCTCTGATTTGCGAGGCCACTTATCTCTCACAAGACCGAGATATTGCACGCCAGTTCGGGCACCTCACAGCAGCCGAAGCCGGCTGGCTCGCACGAGAGGCACAGGTAGGACAACTCTTCCTGAACCACGTCTCCCGCCGCTATCATCCGCGACAGATTCTGGAAGAAGCGCGCGCGCTATTTCCGGGTGCAATCCTGGCGGAAGACTTTGACCACTTTCAGATCAAGCGTCTGAAAGAAAAATAAAAGTGTGCGGGCCACTCACGACCCGCACACTTCGCGTACGGCAGCCACCTCCTGACGCGGCAAGGGATGCGGGGGGCGCCACGGGCAGGGGTAGCGCCGGTCTGCGACGAGCTTGCCAGGAGCCTGTCAATATACAGAGAGTCAGTTGACCTACGCTGTGTGGCACCCTGCGCAAGTATAACACAACAAGGAAGCCCCGGAGATCAACACTGCATGAAAATATCGTGAAGATTCGAGGTGCTCAATCATGAAATCACTTCCCCATCTGGTCATTCTGATGATGCTGAGTGCCATGGCCGGCTGCGCCACTCCAACAACACAACCTCTCCCCACCGCTCCAGAGCCCACGACATCGCCCAAAGCAACATTCACATCAGTACCTGTGCAGCCGTCTCCGCCGGCATCCGTCACGCCGGCTTCACCCTCTACACCGGTTCCAACACCTACCTTCGACATGGACGCATTTTTCCGCCCCGTTGACGCCAAGGACCTGCAAGCAAACCCGAGGAAATATGAGAACGACGCCTTCCGCTTCACCGGACGCGTGTTTCACATTGAACGCGAGGGCAATAGAACCTACTTTCAAGTCTTGACCGACCCGGGTGAGGTCAACATCCGTGCCATCGCTGTCAACGAAGGGCAGGACATGCAGGTCGGAGACATCGTCACTGTCTACGCTACGGGTTTTGGCACCTCTGAAGGCGCCAGTCCATCTGGCGAGACAGTGACAGTCCCAACTGTTGAGGTGGTGAAGATCGTCGCGGGCCGGCGGTGAGAACCGCGGCGGCTCCGGCCTGCGGCTAATCTCCGTCCGATTGTGGACCCAGCGAGCTACGGCGTAACAGTCGGGGTGATTGCCGCCACCGGAATGCGAATCTGCTGACCGATCTGCAGAAGGGTGGAGACGACGCCCGGGTTTGCTGCCTCGATCACAGCAACGGTCGTCCCAAACCGTTGCGCAATGCTGCTAAAATTGTCGCCGGCCTGGATTGTGTAAATAATGAATTCAGGCGTCGGTGTGGACGTGGGCGTGCGCGTTGGCGTCCGGGTGGGCGTGGAACTCGGCGTTGCTGTCGGCGGGATAGGCGTTGCCGTCAGCGTGATCGTCGGCTCCAGGGTCGGCGTGCGTGTTGGTACTCGGGTGGCCACCGATGCTGTTGGTGTGCTCTCGATACGCACCTGAGCCACCGGTGCCGGCTGGAAACGAGTGAGCACCCAAGCCGCCGTCAACTCCACTACAATCACCACCAGCGCTCCAATCGCGAACCGGGCTGTTTTGGCCCGGGCTAATGCACGCCGGCGTTGCGGCAGGAATGGTGCTTGCTCAGACTCGCGGTCGGCGTTGACCATGATGTACAGAGTCACCAGCAAGGCCAACAGGCTGATGACGAGCAAGGGTAGCGAGAATCGAGCGATGAAGTTCTCCATTTTTGATCCGTCAATCCGTAGAGTTCACAGGCTCCCCCAGATAGATCCGCTGGCCACTCTTCGAGGAGCGGACCGCCGCGTCAATGACCTGGTGCACTGCAACGCCGTCAGCAAAACTGGGAGCCGGCTGCATGCCAGTGCGAATGCCCTCTGCCAGCCGATCAATGAGCTGCATGAACCCGCCCAGCAGGCCGCCGGGCCCCTCAAGCTGTGGAAGGAACTCCGGTGGGATGGGCAGCTCGCTTAGAGCCTTAGCGCCGGCCCGGGCACCGAACACCTTGGTCCCCATGCTATCCATGACCAGCGTGCCGGCGTCGCCGTACAGCTCCACACCACTCCGGCCCAGATGCGCGATCCCGGTCGTGGCGAACTGGCCCACGGCCCCACTGCGGAATAGGGCATTGACCAGGCAAGTGTCATCGGCGGTCACAGGGACCCTGCGTCCAACCTCGGGGTCAAATCGATGTTTCACAAAATTGCATAGCACAGCGTCCACCGCTTCGAACTCCCCGAGCCATAAGCGAGCAGCGTCAATGGCATGCGAACCGAAGCCGGCCATCATGCCACCGCCGGCCTCTTTGTCCATCAACCAACCGTAGGGGAACCTTCGATTATTGAGCATCCCTGACAGAAAATGGAATCGGCCCAATCGCGGCTCGCCCAAGTAGCCTTCCTGAATCAGCTTCGTCGCATATTGCCGGGCAGGCGCAAAGCGGAGCACAAAAGCGACCATGCCGATCAGGCCGGCTTCTTCCGCCCTCTCAGCCAGGGCTCTGGCCTGCTCATAACTGCTGGTGAAGCCAACTTCAACAACCACGTGCTTGCCGTTCTCAAGGGCTGCCATAGCCATCTCGTAGTGCAGGCCGGGTGGGCTGGCAATACTCACCACATCCACCTGGTTTGAGGCACACAATTCGCGATAGTCCGTGGTCCACCACCCGATGTTAAACTCTTCAGCCGCACGACGTGCACTAGCCTCAGTGCGTGCACATACTGCAGTCACCTCAAAAGCATCATGCTGCTGATAGCTGGGCAGATGGACGCTGCGGCCATAGCCGGTGCCGATCACACCGACCCGAATCTTCTCCATGCGCGTATTCTCCTCCTGGCGAAAAGTGTAACACAAAAGGGTTCCCGTCACGTACTAAAACGTCTTAGTAACCCCGAGGGTACCCCTTCAACGCCACACATTACGCTGAGCGCGCCTCCTTTTCCACCTGCCGGCGAGCCGCGATCAGGTTATTGACCAGCAAATGCGCAATGGTCAACGGGCCCACGCCACCGGGAACCGGCGTTATGGCGCTGGCCACCTCTTTCACTTCGTCGAAGGCCACATCACCGACCACCCGGTAGCCCTTCTCGGTCGCGGGGTCCTCCACGCGATTGACCCCCACGTCGATCACTACGGCTCCTGGCTTGACCATGTCAGCTTTGATCAGCTCCGGGACGCCCACAGCCGCCACCAGGATGTCGCCCTCGCGGGTGACATCACCCAGCGGGCGCGTGCGTGAATGGCAGATGGTCGGCGTGGCATTGGCGTGCATCAACAACATGGCCATCGGCTTGCCGACGATGTTGCTCCGCCCAACGATGACAGCACGCTTTCCCTCAACCTCGATGTGCTCGCGGCGCAGGGCCTCCATGATGCCGGCCGGCGTCGCCGGCACCAGACAGTCCTCGCCCAGCACCAGCCGGCCTACATTGATCGGGTGCAGGCCATCGACATCTTTTTCCGGATCAATGGCCCACTGCACACGCAGTGGATTGATGTGGTCAGGCAGAGGCAATTGCACCAGAAAGCCATGGATGTTCCCGTCGCGATTGAGTCGGTCAACCAGTTTGAGCACCTCGTCCTCAGAGGTGTGGGCCGGCAGATGATGAACTTCAGAATACATCCCGACATCTTCGCAGTAGCGGGCCTTGGTTCGAACATAGTACAGGCTGGGTGCGTAGTCACCCACAAGGATGACCGCCAGGCCCGGTGGCCGGCCATATCGCATCTTAAATTCCTCAACCTGTTCTGCGACCTCGCGTCGCATCTCACGGGCGATTGCCCGACCGTCAATAATCCGTGCGGTCATTTCTCTCTCCTATTCTTGTCAACCGTCCCCGTTCAGCCACCCTCACGTCCGCTTTGCTGCCCTGCTACGACGGCCTGGCAAGGTTGATCCCGTGGCCTGCCGGCCCTTCCGCGAATGGAGCAGCGTGAGAGCTGCAACCAGGCCAAATCCCAGTGCGTACAGTAACATGTAGGGGATGGCGAACCACTGGCCAGTCTGCCAGGCAGCGATGATGCCCAGGCCGGCATAGCCCGATAGAGCCGCCTCTCCCAACACCAGGGGATCTCGTCCCAGAGCGTAGGACTTGCCGGCCCACCTGTCCTGCCGATCTTCAATCCGGAACTTCGGCGTCCGGTTAAACGCCGTCTTGCGCCCCAGCAACGCCTCGGCCACCGCCTGGGCGTTACTCAAAGCGATACCTGTACCGATGAGGGCCAGAATCGGGAAGCTCAACATCCGCCGGCCCCAGTCAGGGTACGCACTGCGTTGGGCCACCGTGTAGAGAAACGGCGGACCCAGGGTCGCGAAACCCAGGTATGCGAAGCCGGCCGGAGCCTGCCGGTGAATGATGAGCAGGGGTACCAATGCCAGCAGGAGCACGATCAACAGCGGATGAATCAAATAGCCCGTCAGGTGGATCAATCCCTGCAGCCGCACCCAGAAAGATGCGTCGTGCGCGAGAAGAGGTTTTGCCAGCTTGCGAGCCACCTGGATGGACCCCTTGGCCCATCGAAACTGCTGGCCCTTAAAGCCGTGAATCTGCGGCGGGAGTTCCGCCGGCACGACGACATCGGGCAGGTAGCGCAGCCGCCAGCCGGCCAGTTGGGCGCGATAGCTGAGATCCACGTCTTCGGATAGCGTGTCGGCGTGCCAGCCGCCGGCGGATTCGATGCACTCGCGTCGCCACACGCCGGCGGTGCCGTTAAAATTCAGATACAGGCCCGAGCGATCGCGCGCTGTCTGCTCAACGACAAAGTGGGCGTCTATGGCCAACGCTTCGGCCCGGGTCAACAGCGAGTAGTCCGCATTGAGATGCCCCCACCGCGCCTGCACCATCCCCAGACCCGGATCCGCCAACAAATGGGGGATGGTACGGCGAAGGAAGTCAGGCGGTGGTACGAAATCGGCGTCGAAGATGGCGATAAACTCGCCAGTGGCTGTGCTCAAGCCGTGGGCCAGAGCGCCGGCCTTGAACCCGACCCGATCGTCGCGATGGATCAGACGGACGTTGACCCCCCGTTGCTGCCAGTGTCGAACGGCTGCACGAGCAATGTTGGTCGTGACGTCCGTCGAATCATCCAGGACCTGGATCTCGAGGCGGTCTCTGGGCCAGTCCAGTCGGGCAATAGCGTCGATCAGCCGGTTGATCACGTATCGCTCGTTGTAAACCGGAAGCTGAACCGTCACACGGGGTTGGTGTGACATCGGCGGTACCCTGTGCCGGCTATTCCGATGTCGCAAAAATAAGGCCGTCAGCAGAACCGTGTTCAGGCTATACGCTGCCAGCAGAATGGCAGCAAGGATGTAGACGAAAATGATCAGCGAAGACACAACTCTCCTCAATCGACCGGATTAAACCCGGAAGATTATACGTGGGATCGTGCCAATTGTCCAGCCGGCTAGCAGCCCGATGCAAGGTCTATCGACGTGAACCGATCATCAGTGGTTGAGAAAGTTGAGGAGCCAGCATCCCCAGATGCGGCTCTGTGAGGCATCTGGGGATGCCTCACTCCTCGAAATTCTCAAACACTTGTCATCCTTGAAGAACGCGATTGCTCCAACGGCTGAGTTTGGAGGGTTTGACCCGACATACAGCTTCTGCTATAATACTTAGCGTTGCTAAGTAAACAAAGCTCAGGAGTGAATACACACATGAGTCGAAAAACGATTGTAGGGATTATCGTGGTCGTGGTGGCGGTTCTGGCCATACTGGGGTTCCGCCAGTGGACCGCCCAAAGCCAGCCGGCCACCGCCGATCTGGAAACGGCAGTGGTAGAACGTGGCACACTGACCGCATCGGTGAGTGCCAGCGGAACCGTCGAGGCCCGGCGCCGGGTGGCATTGATGTTCAAGTCGCCAGGCCGCGTGGCGGAAGTGTACGTGGAAGCCGGCGACGAAGTCGCTGCCGGCGACCCACTGGTGAAGCTGGACACCAGCGAACTGGAGTTGCAGGTAGCCCAGGCGCGTGCCGGCCTGGCTGCTGCTGAGGCGAGGTTGGCTCAACTGAAGGCCGGCCCCTCGGCTGAAGACCTGGCCGCTGCGCAGGCGGCCGTGGATAGCGCGCAAGCTCAGTTAGAGAAGCTGGAGGCTGGTCCCGACGAAGCCGACGTTGCGGCTGCCCGCGCCGCGCTGGACAGCGCCCAGAAGAACCTGAACAAGATCCTGGCCGGCCCCGACCAGTTCGAGCTGGACCAGGCCAAACGCAACCTGGACAATGCCAAAAACCAGCTCTGGTCTGCCCAGTCGCAGCGAGATGCCATTTGCGGCCGCACCGGACTCAGCCCGGAAGAGGCGCTGGCCCGAGGCGTTACGCCGGCCAGCTCGGCCCAGTGTCACCAGGCCAAGGCCCAGGTTCTCATTGCCGAAGTGAACGTCGATCAGGCGGCCGCAGCGTACGAGAAGCTGAAAGCACCTCCCGATGAGGCCGCCGTCGCAGCCGCGCGGGCTCAAGTGGCCCAGGCCCAGGCCCAACTGCAGCGCCTCCTGAAAGGCGCAAGCGAAGCTGAACTGGCCGCTGCTCGAGCCCAGGTGCGACAGGCCGAGGCGCAGCTTGAGAAGCTGAAGGCCGGCGCTTCCGCCGAGGAGCTGGCGGCCGCTCAGGCCCAGGTCGATCAGGCGCGTGCCACGCTGCAGCAGGCCGAGTTGGCGCTGGAGAATGCAACCCTCGTGGCTCCCATGGCCGGCACGGTTGCCACTGTCGGCGTGACCGAGGGTGAGCTTGTCTCGGCCGCAGTGCCGGCGGTGGTGCTGATCGACACGTCGGAGTACAAGATTGTGCTGGCCATTGACGAGACGGACATCGGCAAAATCGAGGTCGGGCAGCCGGCCACGATCACGCTGGACGCTTTCCCCGGCGAAGAGCTAAGCGGGCAGGTGACGGAGGTCTCGCCGGCCGGCACCATTCAGCAGGGCATTGTGACTTACAGCGTGACCGTGCGACCGGACCCCACGGATCTGCCGCTGCGGCCGGGCATGACAGCCGGCGTGGAGATTGTCGTGGCCCAGAAAGACAACGTGCTGCTGATACCGAGCCGCGCCGTCCGCACGCAGGAAGGCAAGCGGATTGTGCTGGTCCCCCGGGGCAACGAAACCGTGCCGGTGGAGGTCGAAACAGGCCTGCGCAATGATCAATTTGTGGAAATCAAGAGCGGCCTCTCCGAAGGTGATCGGGTCATTACCAGCGTAGTGCCGAGCAACAACCCGCTGGAAGGCGGTTTCTTCGGAGGCGGACGGCGCTAGCTCGTCTTCGCTGAAGCAAACCATGGATACAGAAATCAGAGAACCTGTCATCAAAATCGAAAACATCACGAAAATCTACCAGATGGGCGAGGTCCAGGTACACGCCCTGCGAGGTGTCTCGCTGGAGGTGCAACGCGGCGAGTTCATCGGCATCATGGGGCCGTCGGGTAGCGGAAAGTCCACGCTGATGAACATCATCGGGTGCCTGGACCAGCCGACGAGTGGGCGCTACTTTCTCGATGGCGTCGATGTCGGGCAGTTGAATGACGACCAGTTGGCCAGGATTCGAAACGGCAAGATCGGTTTCGTGTTCCAGACCTTCAACCTGCTACCACGAACCAGCGCGCTGGCACAGGTGGAGCTGCCGCTGATTTATGCCGGCGCTTCTGACCGACGAGAACGGGCACGGGCAGCACTGGAAGCTGTCGGGCTGGGCGACAGGCTGGATCACAGGCCAACGGAACTGAGTGGTGGTCAACAGCAGCGGGTCGCCATTGCCCGCGCGCTGGTCACAAACCCGTCTATCATCCTGGCTGACGAGCCCACGGGCAACCTGGACACCCGGTCGGGAGAGGAAATCCTGGCGATCCTGCAACGCCTGAATCGCGAGCAGGGCATTACAATCGTCATCGTAACCCACGAGCCGGATGTGTCGCAGCATTGCCAGCGTCTTATCCACCTGCGCGATGGCCTGATCGAGGGCGAGGAGATTGTTGAGGAGCCTTTGCAGGCCGGCGAAGTGCTGGAGACGCTGGTGACGCCGGCGGTCGCCAACTGATCTGGATGGAGAGATGCAAGAGTGAATGTAGTTGAGAGTATTCGCGTGGCGCTGGATGGCCTGGCAGCCAACAAGCTGCGGTCCATTCTGACCATGCTGGGCATTATCATCGGCGTGGGCGCGGTGATCGCCCTGCTGTCCATTGGACAGGGCGCCGGCGCTGCCATCACCAGCGAGATCCAGGGCATTGGCTCGAATCTGATCATCGTGATCCCCGGGGCCGTAGAACAGGGCGGGGGCGGCGGACCAGCCCAGGCCTTGGGCACCGCACCATCGCTGACCCTGGAAGACGCCTATGCGTTGGCGGACCCTCACAATGTCCCGCACGCAGCCGGCGTTGCGCCCATTTTGCAAAGACGCGGTCAGGTGATCTACGGCGGCAACAACGTCAACACCGAGATCATCGGCGTGACGCCCTCATATCAGCAGGTACGAAATTGGGGCCTGGCGCGAGGTCGCTTCATCACGCAGACGGATATGGACACGCTGGCGCGCGTCGCTGTGCTGGGCAAGCTGCCGGCTGAGGAGTTGTTCGACGGCGCAGATCCGATCGGTGAGATCATTCGCATTGAGCGCGTGCCTTTCCGCGTGGTCGGTGTGCTGGAAGAGCGGGGTGGGGGCGGCTTCTTCGGCTTCACCGAAGATGACCGGATCATGATCCCGATCACCACAGCCC
>CAYYSH010000097.1:0-9413 GCA_964474265.1 uncultured Anaerolineales bacterium | reverse complement strand
CCGGGCCCCAGGGCACTCAGCCGGCGCTTATGCGTCAACTCGGCCAACGGGTTCGTCTGATCCATGAACTGACTGAGTTGGCTGCCACCGAAGAACTCTCGATTCGCCGCAACCACCGGGCGAATATTGATCAGACTGATTGGGGTTGCCTGATCCGGATCACGGCTGCTCATGCGCTCTCGGACCACCCGCTCCATCCGTAGCAGACCAATGCGGAACTGATTCTGGATCAGCTCACCGACCGTCTTTACACGACGATTGCCCAGATGGTCGATATCGTCCTCGTCCTCGATGCCATTGTTGACCATGATAAGATGCTTGACAACCTCAACCAAGTCCTCTTTCGTGAGCGTTTGGTGGTCAAGATCAACATTCAGACCAAGGCGCTTGTTCAGCTTGTAACGTCCCACACGACCCAGATCGTATCGGCGCTGACTGAATAGCAAGCTGGTGAGATACTCCCTGGCATTGTCTACGGTCGGGGGATCTCCAGGCCGCAACTTCTTAAATATGGACAGAAGTGCTTCCTCCGTGTCCTTCGTCAAGTCACGCTCCAGAGTGGCCTCGATATAGCGATGCTCCGGATCGGTGTCATAGGCTTCAAACAGCGCACGCAGTTCATCGTCACTGCTATAACCAATCGCGCGCAGCAGCGTAGTGACCGGGATCTTGCGTTTACGATCGATTTTCACGGACAGGCGATCACGCTTGGACGTATCAAACTCCATCCAGGCACCGCGGCTCGGGATCAGCTTGGCTGAAGCCAGGATGCGCCCTGTCGTTCGATCCTCTTCCGCCTCAAAGTATACCCCAGGCGACCGGATCAACTGGTTCACAACCACACGCTCTGCGCCGTTGACGACGAACGTGGCATTTTCAGTCATCAGCGGGAAGTCACCGAAAAAGACTTCCTGCTCTTGAATCTCACCGGTTTCGCGGTTGATCAGCCGTACGCCAACCCACAAAGGGGCAGCGTAGGTCATATCCATATCCCGGCATTCCTGCTCGGTGTATTTTGGCTCATCAAAGCGATAGCTGTAGAAATGTAGCTCAAGGTTTTGGTTGAAACTAACGATTGGCGATACTTCATCCAGCAATTGCTGCAGTCCAACCTCCCGGAACCAATTGTAGGAGTCTAACTGCACCTGGATGAGGCTCGGCAATTCCAAAACATCTGTGATGCGCGCGTACGATTTTCGCCGCTCAGTGGGCAGCACACGGGCCTTGATGAAGGCCGGCAGCTCCATCACAGCCTCTGCACCCATGTCGCCATCACCAACCGGCTCAGCGTACGTCTTGATCACGTCAGGCATGCCATTTGCCTCCTCAAAATCACTAGCACCCCGGAGTTAAAGACGCAAGAATACCCACACAGTTTAAGCAAGCTGGTGGGAAAAAGATGTCGATGCCTTGCAGCACGAGGTTATTCACTAAATTCACTTAAACTTTCCGAACTTGGTCGAACCCTGCAACTGATGTCGTCCGTCCCGTCGAAGTTGAATGAGAGGGTTGAAATGAGATCGTGACATACCAGCAAGCGCAAAATCGCAAGTCAATAGTATACTAAAGAAATCGATTCTTGTCAAATTCAATTTCGTGTGCAAGGTCCCGCATGTGGTGGTTGGACAAGGATACTGACCGATGGTATAATCTACTCAAACTGAATAGTTAGCTCATGGAGTCCTTATAGGAACATCGTGAGAGCAGATGTCGAGGGCTCAGAAGGTGTAGAGCGGGGAGTGTTCGACGCGGCAATTGCCCAACTGTTTGCACGGTCACGCAGCGAACTATCTCGAGGACCGTAAACCATATCCCTCTGGTCTCCGGTCAATATGTTGAGATGTGAGCGTCCAAGGGGTGGCCTAATAGCCGGCGATTGCACCATCGTTACATCGCCGGTTTGAGACGGCCACTTCGAAGAGTAAGACCCACTCGACATCTCGACCTATCAAACGATTGAGAAGGCCTCTCCTCGATCCAGAATGGATTGAGGGTCGCAAGTCATTCGTCTCGTGCCAAGTCGGATTCGGTTCCTCGCTGAGAACCCGTTCTGCTGATCGGTGCCGGCCAGTTCCAGAGCCTTGAAATAGCGCACTACAGAATATACCATCAGCGCTAGAGGTCCCCTGCCACGTACGCCAATCTCAAACGCCGGCCTCGAACTTCATCTGCGAACCAACTCGACGAGCAACCCTTGGGTTCTCAGAACGCCATCGGCCCCATGGCTGCGTGCACGATTACGTGTGCTTCGGCGCACCGCGGCATCCATGGTGAGAAGCCGGCTCAAGAGTCAAGACAGACTCGGCAGTGCACTGCTGCTCTGCATTGCTTGCATGCGCACCGCCAGCCTCTGATGGCCGACTCAGACACCCCAGATTACTGAGGTCGCGCCATACCTCGCTCAGCCCAGCCGGCCCCGCACTGTTCTTCACGCTCTACAGCACTCCGTTGCAACAGACTCCATGGACTGACCCGAACACGACTTTCAGAAGATTAGATAGCCGCCTGACCGCAATTCACTTCTGAAGGTCATACATCAACGGCTGCTGAATATTCATGTAATTGGCAGCCCAGGGAGACGTGGAGCAATGGAAAAACGAGATTATGACAAACAAACCGACGTCGCTGTGTTTGTGGATTTTGAGAACATTTACATCTCTGTGCGCAACAAGTATGACGTCAACCCGAATTTCGAGTCAATCATGGATAAGTGCCAGGAATACGGCCGGGTCACGATTGCCCGCGCATATGCAGATTGGTATCGCTACCCAAGAATAACAAACGCCCTTTACGCCAACAGCATCGAACCAATCTACGTCCCAACATACTACTACGACCGCGATCATGGTCGAACAGGCAAGGCAATCAAAAACAGCGTCGATATCCACCTGTGCATCGATGCAATGCGAACGCTCTACACGCATCCGGCCGTCAATACGTATATCCTGATCACTGGCGATCGAGACTTTATCCCACTCATAAATGCTATCCGCCAGCACGGCAAACAGGTCGTTGTCATCGGGGTTGCGGAAGCCGCCTCGTCCCATCTGGCACAGAGCGCTGACGAATTCATGTTCTATCGGGCGCTCCTTGACAATGGCGACAAGCCCACGCAGGTGACGAAAGACCCATATGCTGCGTTGGTTGAAGCGATCCATATGGCCCGCAAGCGCAATAACGTGTGCACGCTGGCAACACTGAAGCTACTGATGGTCGAGATCATGGGTGAGTTCGATCACTCCAAGTACCGAGACCACCAGGGTAAACCTTTCAATAAGTTTAAGGACTTTGTCAAGGAAGCGGAACGGCGTGGTCTGGTGCAAATCTTCACCAGCGGAACCGTCAACGAGGTCTTTCTCCCTGAAGAGGATCCTTACGAACTGAGTCAGTTTGCCCCGGAGCCGCCACCCTCCAGGGAAGAACAGGCACCATCATCTGAAGATGGCCTGGGAGCCCGTGAATGGCGCGTGTTCCAGGAAGCAGTGTCTGAACTCGACGAGCCGGCCCTGTTCATCCAGATTTACGATTCGCTGCGCAGCATGCGCAACAGGGATCGGATTGGTCTCTCGAACAGGGAGATCAAAGACATGATCAAACAGGCCATCAATACGGGCATGCTTGAGCGACATACCAAAGGCAGTCACGCCTACTACACTGTCAACCATAATCACCCCAACTGGAAAGCGTGGACTAACTAATCGGTGGGCGGGAGTGCAGAAGCACTCGCCGGCTCCTGGCATCTCCTGCACTCCCGCCAAGAGATCCCCATAACAACCGAGGAGATACGCATGCGCCCCTCCCTCGTCATCTTCAACCCTATCGCCGGCCGTGGGCTGGTCGCGCGGCTCAAGCCCACCATCGTCGAAACCCTGCGGCGCTACAACGTTGAATTCGACACCATGGAAACCACAGACCGCGGCGAAGCTGTTCGGCTTGCCCGAGAGGCGGTCGAGGCCGGCTACCAGTTGGTCGTTGCCGTGGGGGGCGATGGCATGGTTCACGAGGTTGTCAACGGGCTCATGCACGCCGGCGCCGGCCCAAACGACGTCACTCTTGGCATCATCCCCGCGGGATCGGGTAACGACTTCGTCAAAATGCTGGATCTGCCAGGAGAAGACATCGCGACCGCCTGTGCTCGCATCGGCCGCGGCCAGACACGCGTTGTGGACATTGGGCGCATTAACGAGCTGGTCTCCAGTGGCCGGCCAGTATTTTCCATCGATGATGGCCGGCCAGGCTACTTCGCCAACATGCTGGGGATTGGCTTCACAGGGCTGGCCGCCCACGAAAGCCAGAAAATTGACTGGCTAACTGGCCTGCCCTTGTACCTGGTGGCCGTCATTCGCACCCTCGCTCTCACTTACAGGACCCCCCACATGGAGATTGCCCTGGACGGCAACCTGATCAGCCAGCGCACAACCGAGGTCGCTGTTGCAAACGGACGCTGCCAGGGTGGCGGGTTCTGGCTGACCCCTGATGCGGAAGTTGACGATGGGTGGTTCGATCTCGCCATCGCCCGCGGGCTCAGCCGGGTTGGCATCCTCCGCCTGATCCCCGACCTCATGCGCGGCACCCACATCGACAAAGAGCCCATCACGATGGCACGCGCCCGCTGTGTCACAATCGATACGGCTCACCCGCTGCCAGTTCAGGCAGACGGCGAGATTCTGGCCTCGCGAGTGACGCACATGGAGCTGGAAGTCGTGCCGCAGGCACTCCGAGTGATCGCCTGAGGAGCGCCCATGGGCCTACAGATCCTGGGGCTGGGTTTGGTCGCCTACCTGCTCTGCTCGATTCCATTCGGCTTTTTGTTCGCTCGGATGTTTGCGGGAGTCGATGTTCGGTCACTCGGCAGCCGGCATACCGGGACGCTAAATACCTGGCGGGGCGCCGGCTGGTTGCCGGCCGGCCTCACCCTGATCGGTGACGTCAGCAAGGGGGCCATAGCCGTGTGGCTGGCAGGCCGCTACGGCTGGAGCGTTTATGCCGTCCCGATGGCCGGCGCAATGGTCGTCGCCGGCCATTGCTGGCCAGTCTGGCTCCGCTTTCGCGGTGGTATGGGAGCCGCCACGGCAGGCGGTGTGGCTATCGTGACCATCCCGGCAGTCCTCCTGTTTGCCGTCGCGAGCTGGGCGCTGTGGTCGGCCGTTCTCCGTCACTCGGCCCGTGCGATCAGCGTTACCTGCCTCCTCACTCCCCTGGCAACGTGGTGGCTTGGATACTCGCCGGCCAAGATGGCCCTGGCCCTGGCAGTAAGCATTGTACTCTTCGTCCGCCATCTCCCGGAACTGACCCGCAAATATCAACGCTTCTGGATTGACGGGGGTCGAACTACCACTTAACGCCACAATCACCGGGAAAGCATAAGTTCCACACCCCCACCAGTATCTAAATGACACACAACCCGTTTTGACAAACAGGAACACAAGTTCCGGTACCTTATAATGAAGGGGGGACCCTCGAGCTGTGAGCAAAAGGGAGAAATCCCTCACCCCTGCCACCCCCCGCCCTCATCCCCCAACAGAGAAAATGAGGAGGCCACAATGAAGTATCGAACGATCATGCTGGCAATGTTAATCACCCTGCTGAGCGTATCTGGTGTGGTACTTGCCTCTGAAGAACCCACACATCTCAGGCCATCGCCATCGCAGCGCCCCTCCCCCTTTCAGCAGCAAGACATCACTCCGCCGGATACGGTTCTCACCGTCGGTGCACCACAATACGTCGCCGACAACCTCTTATGGGTCGCGGCTCAAACACCACACACCCTCACCGGCGTGGACGACACTGATCCACCCACGGCAGTAGAAACGTTCGTTCGCTTCTACCGTGTTGCCGCCGGCGGCGCTCCCGATTTCCAACTGTATCAGGGTCCATTCCACCTGACAGGCTTTGACGGTCGGTATCGGATTGAATTCTACAGCCGAGACACAGCCGGCAACGTTGAACCCACCAACTTCCAGATCGAACACCTGGACACGATGCCGCCGGCGGTCCGTTGGACCGTGGGCACACCAGTGTACTACGACGAGTTCAACCAGACGTGGATCACTGACCAGACCCTGCATACGCTAGAAGCCGAAGACCCGGCTGCTTCTGATGGATCGCCTGGATCGGGCCTTCACGAGATTCGGTATCGGATCACTGGCGGCTCAACCGCGCCGTCGGCTGAGTTCTTCGTCTATGAAACGCCGTTTGCCATTGATGGCCCAGATGGCGAGTATGACATCGAATTTTTTGCTGCGGACAACGTAGAGAATCAGGGCCAGACCCAGGTGGTTCAGGCGTTCCTTGACACGACACCGCCGGCCATGGATATTGGAGGCCCATACGCTGGCGACGAAGGATCAGAGTTCACCTTCGACGCCACAGGGACCACCGATGCCGGCTCGGGCCTGGCAGAAATCGTGTGGGACCTGAATGGCGACGGAGTATTTGACGATGCAGCCGGCCCCACAGCATCCCGAACCTTTGCCGACGACGGGCTGTACTTCATCGGCATACAGGCAACTGACAATCTTGGCAATAGTGACATACTCCCCGCCTCGGTGGACGTACGTAACGCCGATCCAGTAGTTAGCATCACGGACATTTCAACAACACAGCCCTATCCTGGCGAGGTTGTCACTCTGGAAGGCACCTTCACAGACGCCGGCTGGCTCGACACCCACACTGTCGTTGTGGATTGGGGCGATGGGCAAATAAGCCAGGCGGCAGCAAACGAGATGAATGAGCCGCCACAAGCATCAGGAACCTATTCGGCCCAGCACACCTACTCTACCATGGGAGCATTCAACGTCACCGTCACCGTCTCCGATGACGACGGGGGCGCCGGCACAGCCTCCACCCAGGTACAGGCGACGCTTTCTCCGCAGATGCCTGGCACCCTCGTGGCCACCGATGAGCTGATGTTCTATCGGCTGACGGGGACCACGCCCGGCACCTGGGGCAGTGCTCGATGGCAATGGCGCTCCGGCCAGGGTAATCCCAGATATTGGTGGATTGGCCAGGGTCAGGACTTCCTTTTCCTCTTCCTGAAAACGCCGAACGATGCACCCTACTTTGATCCAAGCCGGCCTACCCAGCCATGGCAGAACTTCCTGACCATCGCTGTCTCGCAAGAAGACTTCCAGCGCTGGTTCTGGTGCGGCATCTACCTGTACGATGAGCACAATCGCACCATTGGCATCGGGTGCCACCCAGAGTGGAGCCCGCCACCGGACGGCGCCGGCTATCTGCACCCATGGATTGTCGAGCGTATGCAAGAAGCAGAGCCGCACATTGTGAATATCATCCAGGCCACGCTCCAACCGCCTGAACCCGCGTATTGACAAAATTCAAACGCTGTGCTACACTGAATACACAAGGCGGGTGCGGCCGGCCGTCACTCCCCCCGCGGCCGTCCGTGCCCGCCGTTACTTCGTCTTCAGGGTCAAAAATGCGGTTGACAAGATACGCATTTCATGCTATACTGCTGCCACAACGTAAACGCTAACAACTGTGAACAGGACTAGTAACCCTCGCAACGGCGTCCCAGAGAGTCGGTGGCAGGTGCGAGGCCGATACGTGCGACGAGGGTGAATGGACCTGGGAGTTGCCGGCTGAACGGGAGACCATCCCAAGTAGGCTTGGCCGGAGTCGCCACCGTTATCAGGGCTGAGGGTATCGGAGCTAATCCAGGCGTGGATAAAAGCTCCCGTACCTGCAACGAGTGAGGCTGGCTTTTCTGCTTCAGCAGCAACCTATCCCGCGTTTCACCGTGGGATTTTTTGTTTCTGCAAAACGGTTGCATGCCGGCCTAACCAGGGTGGCACCACGGGAAGGACACAACCTCTCGTCCCTGCAAGGGATGAGAGGTTTTTTGTTGGCGAAATGACACTTTTCACAAGGAGACCAGGCTCATGATCAGACCAACATTCGAGGAGTTTGAACAACTGGCGGACCAGGGCAACCTGATTCCCGTCTACCGGGAGCTGCCGGCTGACCTGGAGACGCCAGTTTCAGTGTTCCTGAAACTGCGCAGCAACGAGCCGGCCTTCCTGCTGGAGAGCGTTGAGCGAGGCGAGCAGGTGGGTCGCTACTCGTTTCTGGCCGCCAACCCGCAGCGCCGGCTCACCGCCTACGACGATCACGTCGTCGTTCAGAACAACGGGGACGCAGAAATGCGGCAACTGGCTCATGATCAGGACCCTTTGAGCTTCGTAGAAGCACACCTCAAGCAATATCAACTGGTCGAGACCCCTGGCCTGCCGCGCTTCGTGGGCGGAGCAGTGGGATACATGAGCTACGACCTGGTCCGTTTCTTCGAGCGCCTGCCGGCCACAGCCAAAGACGACCTGCAACTGCCGCTGTGTCACTTTCTGTTCACCGATACCCTAGTCGTGTTCGACCACGTCAAACACAAGCTGCTCATCCTCGCCCTGGCTCACACCGATGGCCACCTGAAATCCGCCTACAACGATGCGCTCAACCGAATCGACAACATCATCACACGCCTGCAAGAACCACTCCCGGCTCACGTTGCACACGCCACGCCCTACGCAGTACGCAATACGCAATACGCACCATCTCTCACCTCAAACCTGTCCCAGGCGGCGTTCGAGAGCGCCGTGCTACGCGCCAAAGACTACATCGCCGCCGGCGACATCTTCCAGGTGGTCCTGTCCCAGCGCTTCGCGTGCCAGACCCAGGCCGACTCCTTCGCCATCTACCGGGCGTTGCGCATGCTCAACCCATCGCCCTACATGGTGTTCATGCAACTCGGCGACCTGGACATCATCTCCTCGTCGCCCGAGATGCTGGTGCGGCTCGATCACGGCATCGCCGAGGTGCGCCCGATCGCCGGCACGCGTCCGCGCGGCGCAACGCCCGAAGAGGATGCTCGCCTGGCCGACGAGCTCCTGGCCGATCCCAAGGAGCGGGCTGAGCACGTCATGCTGGTCGATCTGGGACGAAATGATCTGGGGCGGGTATGCACCTACGGCAGCGTGGAAGTACCGGAACTGATGACCATCGAGCGCTACTCCCACGTCATGCACATCGTTTCGAGCGTGAGAGGCCGGCTGAACAGCACCCATAACGCCTTCGACCTGCTGCGTGCCACGTTCCCGGCCGGCACTGTCTCCGGCGCGCCAAAAGTCCGCGCCATGGAGATCATCGAGGAACTGGAAGGACTGCGTCGCGGGCCATACGCCGGCGCCATCGGCTATTTCGGCTATGGCGGCAGCATGGACACCTGCATCACGATCCGCACGATTCTCAAACAAGGTGAGACCGCGTACATCCAGGCCGGCGCCGGCATCGTCGCCGACAGCGAGCCGGCCCGTGAGTATCAGGAGTGTGTTAACAAGGCAGCAGCCCTCGCCGAAGCGATTACTACCGCTGAGCAAGGACTGGAAATCGGAAATTAGGGA
>CAYYSH010000096.1:457-9420 GCA_964474265.1 uncultured Anaerolineales bacterium | reverse complement strand
GGCCACGACCGGCTATGGTATCGCATCTGGAAGACAGTGGCCAAGGATCGTCCAGACCTGGAGCAGCTTATCGTCGAGGACCCGAACCTCCGTCTGGTAACAGATCGCCTGGGGCACTACATGCAGGTCAAGACCTACACTGCGCTGTCGGAGTGGGGTAAGGACAAGAGCCGTCAGGAGGCTGAGGATGCACTTCTGGAAGAAGAAGTCGCATCAGGCGGTGTGCTGTTCACTGACGAGGTGGCGGAGTATTCCCACTTCAAGTACCGCGGCCACCTGCGGGCATATGAGACCCAACACTACGGCAATGTGTTGGCCGCTACCCCGCCCAACCAGATGCACAAGACGCCGGCCCGTGTGAAGATGCTGGGGCGGCCAGCCGGGTATGACAACGAGGACGTGTACAAGCGGCTCCTGGGGCTTCACACCGATACACTGAGGGAGCTGAAGGCCAATAACATCATCTAGCGTCTTGCCTACGAAAATCACCGAGTAAGAACTGAGAAGAAGGAGGTCCTCCATGTTGCAGGAGGTCGTGGAATACAAGCCTGAAGATCTGGACAAGATGTCCTTCGAGGAATACTGTCGCACGGTGTTCGACCCTAAGACGGCAGCGTCAAAGCCGGAGGCGCTGAAGGGCTACATTGCTCTGTCGCCCACCCAGTACATTCTGGGGCCGGCTTCAGCCAGCTACCTGGCTGAGTTGGGCGCCATGGTCATCAAGATCGAGATGCCGCGGTTGGGTGAGCCCATGCGCCATACCACGCCCTACAACGAACCCTATGTCTACCCGTGCTCACGTTGGGTCCCGGATCGCGGTACTGGTCTGGGATTCACTGCCGCGAACGTCAATGAGTACTTCATCAGCCTGGACTTCCGCAAGCCGGAGGCCAAGGAGATCATGCACAGCCTGATGCGCAAGGCGGACATCATGCTGTGGAACTTCCGCCCCGGCACCTTTGCCCGCTGGGGATTCGGCTATGACGCTGCCCAGGAGGTGAACCCTCGGCTGATCCAGGTCTGGCAGGGTGGCTTCGGTGGCTGGGGCCCGGGCCGCAAGCGCGCTTCGTACGACATCCTGGGGCAGGCGCAGGGTGGTTGTTTCTCCATCACCGGCTGGCCCAGGAAGTACGGTGGTGCTCCCTCCAAGCACACCATCTGGCTGGCTGATTTCTGGGGTGGTCAGATGGGCTCGACGGGTGCTCTGGGAGCCCTCTACTGGCGGGAGTTCGTCTCCGGCGAGGGCAACTACATTGAGTACTCGCAGGTACACGGCGTCACCCGCCAGATGGAAGCTGCACTTCCTTTGTGGGGCCGCTTCGGTGTCGTAACGCAGCGCTGGGGCAACTGGGACCGCAACCTGTGTGTCCATGGCATCGTGAAGTGTGGCAAGTCCTCCTATCCGGACTCTGACATTCCGTTGGAGCAGGAGGAAGGCTACATCCTGGTGAGCGCCTACACCGATGAAGATTGGCAGAAACTGTGCGAGATCATGGGCCGGCCCGATCTGGCGGAGCAGTATCCCACCCATGACGACCGCGTAGAGGCGGAAGCACAGGAAGCCATCTACCCCGAGATCGAGAAGTGGACGGCCGACAAGACCAAGGAGGAAGTGTACCACATCCTCACCGAGGAGAACGGTATCAACAGCCAGCCTGTGTGGAGCTCCAAGGAAGTGGCCAACAACCCGCACTTCCTGGAACGTGGCGAGATTGTCTGGCTGGACGATCCCTACTTCGGGGAGATGTGTCACCAGGGTCCGCTGGCGATGATGTCGGACACGCCGCGCCGGATCAAGTGGGCCTGGAAGCCGGTCGGCGCTGACAACGAGTTCATCTATCAGGAACTGCTGGGCTTCAGCATGGCCGAAATCCGGGACCTGGAGGAGCGGGCCGTCATCTAGATCACGCCGGGGGGCGCCGCCCATGGCAGGGTAGCGCCCCACTGACGCACTATCTGTTTGACAACTCAGTGCGAAACTACCGAGGAGGATATCTATGGCGATCATCGTATGCTCCAAGTGCGAAGTCCGGAACTACCTGGATCCTTACTCTTTCTGGGACTACGACGGGAACTTCAAGTGCGCCGGCTGTGATACGGTGTACTACGTCAAGAAGGACAACGGTCAGTTGGTGGACGGCCCCACGGAGGTGACCGGACCCGACGCCGAAACATACAAGCTGCCTGGTTTTGCCGAGACCCTGGACTATCAGGGCATCACTGAAGAGGGCAAGGTGGCGCCTCCGGTACTGGCCCGGGCGGACTACGTAGGTATGCCAATTCCGCGTGAGACAAACGTGCGCGGTAACCTGTTTAGTGGCCGTCCCCTGTCACCGGACGAGCTGGTTGGCAGCATGTGGAAGAAGATATACGAGGCAAAGGGCCTCGGGCGGATCAAGGCTTAGCGAAAGTGGGCCTTGTTCGCCTGCCTTCTGAAGCATACAGCGTGAACACCCACCCTCTTGACTGAAAGATCCAGCGCAGAAAGGAGAATCACATCCATGGCATTCAATGTCGGTGATAAGGTCTACAACTCCGTGGAAGAGGTACAGCAAAAGTGCTCTCACTTTGAGCCCGCGCTGGCACCGCAGATGATGGATCACATCTGGGGCTACTGCACATATGTGGAGTATCCCTACACCATCGCCATCTTCAAGGAGTATGTTGGCCCCGGCGCTTTCATGCACGAGAAGACGTGCGAAGAGCACCGCAAGGAGATGGAAGAGAAGGAAGCGGCGACGCGAGCCTTCCTGAAGGCGCAGGGGTTCGAGTAGCCGGCGATTGCTGACTCGTACGGAGAGCGGGGGCATCGGTTCCCATTGCCGGTGCCCCCTGATTCGCGTAGTATGGTTTCGCTGGACTCATGACAAATTCTGGAAGAATGTGTGTAGGCAATGTACAAGGACTATCCTCTCATTTTTGCTGACTCGCGGTTGGATCAGGCTGACATCGAAGGTTACCTGGAACGGGCATGGAATGCCATCTGCGAAGTGGAGTACGACTACGTCTTCCAGGCCTTTAACGGTATCTACCTGAATGAAGAGAAGAACCAGGTCGAAATCACATTTGGCTTCGCCTCTGGTTCCATAGCCAACATGGGGATGATCTGCATTAACCGGGAGACCGGGGACGACTACTTCGACTTCCCGCCCCGGGAGCGTGTGGAGCATGAACTGGCTATCCTCAGTGAATTGCTTGGTACTGATGTTCTGGCCTGGGAACGCGAGCAGCAGCAACGATTCATCAACCACCTGACACGAGGTGGCCCCACCTGGTAAATGAAACTGGAATGGACGAATGGCAATGCCGGTCTCTCGCGATCCGAAACCATTCTCCATTGTCTGACTTCCAACATGCAAGCTAAGGAGGCGGTAACATGAAGTTTGAGCTTGTGCGGTTCTACTATAGTCCGCAGGACCGACCCGACGAGAGGTACTACACAGATAACGAGAAAGCCCTTCAGCAACTGGAGAGGCTAAAGGAGACGGGGACAGAAGTAGAAATCTACGATGTGAACGAAATTGAGGATCTGTTCCCTCACTACCACCGCGCCACCGTAGGTCCCAAGGTGGCATTGCGACCGGTGTTTGGTGCCAAGGGGGCACTGGAAGAAGACTTCGGGCGCGCGGTGCCGGCCCTGGTCTGCTACGAGAAGAAGGGCGACTTGTACCCGTCCGAGGTCTTCCCGCGGATGGACAAGGGCCTGGAGCGGCTGTTAGGCATCAACGAGGCGCTCGACAACCTCCTGGAGTATGACGACACTGTGCCACCCGCCGCGGAAGCGCCCATTCCTGGCGAGTTGCCAGAGTAAGCGAAGCAGATGATTCACCTTGGAGACCACGACCCCCATCTGGAGGGAATCTGGGTATCGCCCAGCATTGAGAGGCATACCTCCAACGTGTACATCATGGATGAAGGCCGGACGTTGATCGATGCCGGCAATACCTCGGATATCCTTCATGAGCTGGATGCCCAATATCCAGAGGGAGCCGCTCGAGTCCAGCGTATCATCATCACCCACCCCCACTACGATCATGTGGGTGGCCTGGGCCGGCTATTGTGGTACTGCGACGCCGACGTCTATATGCATGAGGAGGCTTTTGCATACACCTTTCTGGGAGATACCAGCCTTCCAGAAATTGCCCGGGAGGTCGGTGCTCTGGACAAGCTGCGTCCCCTGCATGACGGAGACGTGCTGCAAGTCGGAACCTACGATCTGGAGGTGGTCTATACACCGGGACATACACCTGGCGGTATTTGCCTGTATCATCGAGATAGTCAGACCCTCTTCTCCCAAGATGTGGTTTTCCCTTCCACCAACGAGCTTAACCGCTTGAGCGAACCCGATTATCATACGGGTGATCTGGAGCAGTTGATTGACTCTCTTCGCAGGTTGATGGGGTATCGAGTGGAGCGGCTGTTACCCGGCCACTTCGAGCCGGTGCTGAGTAACGGATGGCTTCACATCGAGACCGCCTTTTTTGAGACGATCCGAGAGACGGAGAGCGAGTTTGCAGCGTGTCTCCGTACTGCGGCCGTTCTGGCGGACTATGGCAGATTGGAGGAAGCGATCGATTTCTATGACGGTGCGCTGACCATACGACCTGACAACGTTGGTGCGAAGGTCAGCAAGGCTCTGGCACTGACGGAACTGGGGCAGTTTGAGGAGGCGCTAACCCTCTTCGAAGAGTCGCTCGCGGTAGAACCTGATATCGAAGATGCTCAGGTTGGCAAGGGCTTCGCTCTGCTTGGCCTGGGGCGCACAGAGGAGGCATTGCAAATCGAGGCTTTTCGAAGAAAGCTTGCCCTGAGCTCTGATGAAGGGGTAGTAGCGGCCCAATGAATAGACGCCGAGGTGCTCAGACGGCAGAGTTCATGGACCGGCTTGAGCGCAATATGAGAATCCTTCCTCCTATCCTGGTTCAGTTGTCAAAGATCATGCGCGAGCGGGTCGAGATTCAGGAGGAACCAGGAGAGGCAGAGGTGCAGGCGCTGCTCGGCGATCTCGGTCGCTATGTGGCATCTCATGCATCCCGCGCTGAACTCAGCAACACCTGCGGTGAGCAAGGCGAGTGGTGCGGTCGGTGCCCCTTTGGCGTATTCATTCCGCAGGAGTTCGAGTTTTCTTCGGAGACGCAGCCGATCTGCCTGCCGTGGATCGCTGTGACCCGCTTCGGATCTTTGAATTGAGCATTTGGGTAACAGGTTGATGGTTGCAGGTTGGAGGTGTGAGTGTAGTCTTTCCCCGTCAACCACACAGCCTTCAACATTGTTATCCGTGTAGATGACGCAGAAAGGAGGGATGCTAATACAGGAACCCAAACACTGAATGGTGGTATGTCCATCGTTCCAACTGAATAAATCGTACTTTTCCCTTCCAACGAAGAATAAGGAGGCATTGTCTCAATGGCTGAAGAGAGAGTCATGAATCGTTGGTTGGTGCCCATTGGTGCGCTGATGGTGCAGCTATGTCTGGGTGTCATCTACGCCTTCAGCGTGTTCGTCAAGCCGCTCGAGGCCGCTTTCGGCTGGGATCGCGCGCAGACGACGTGGGCTTTCTCCATCAATATCGTGGCCTTTGCCCTGGTCATGACCTATGCCGGGCGCCTGCAGGACCGCATCGGTCCGCGCATGGTGTGTATGATCGGCGGGGTGATTATGGGCATCGGCTTCATCCTGGCCAGGTTCATTAACAGTCTGTGGATGTTTTACCTGACCTATGGTGTCATCGCCGGCGCCGGCATCGCCTTCAGCTATGTCACGCCTATCGCCACACTGGTGAAGTGGTTCCCTGACATGCGAGGGTTAATGACCGGGGTGGCCGTGGCAGGGTTCGGTTTCTCGACCCTGATCTTCGGCCCGGTGGCGGCCCGGATGATCGAAGCCGTGGGATGGCAAAACACCTTCTTCTATCTGGGCATCATCTTCCTGGTTGTCGTGGTGGCTGGTTCTCAGTTCCTGCGCAACCCGCCGGAAGGATGGAAACCCGCCGGCTGGACACCGCCGCCGGCCGCCACAACGGCGACCGGTGAGAAAGCACGCGTTGACTTCCAGCCGCGTGAGCTCTTTGGCATTCCGCAGGCGTGGATGTTGTGGATTATGTTCGCCTTCCACGCTTCAGCCGGCCTGATGGTGATCTCATCCCTCTCGCCGTTCGCCCAGCAGAAGGGCCTGTCCGCCACTACAGCCGCTGCCGTTGTCGGCTACGGGGCCATCTTCAATGGCCTCGGACGGATCTTCGCCGGCTGGGTGTCGGATCGGATCGGGCGTCAGCGAGCCATGCTGCTGTTCTTCGGGGCTACCGGCATCATCATGTTCGTCACGCCGCTCAGCGCCGGCACGCGCATTGGATTGCTGGCGGCGGTGACGGTCATCTATGCGTCGTACGGCGCTAACTTCTCGCTGTTCCCGTCAGCTACGGCTGACTTCTTCGGGACGCGAAATGTGGGTGCCAACTACGGTCTGATCTTCACCGCCTGGGGTCTGGCTGGCGTGCTTGGTGGCCGCATCGGCTCCTGGGTGTTCACGACCACCGGAGCATACACCAACGCCTACTTCATTTCGGGTGTGCTGGCCCTCATCGCAGCCGGCCTGTCGCTGGTGGTGAAGAAGCCGGCACATGCAGAGGTGCCTGCCGAAGCCTGACACTGTGACAGACCATCGTCGTGCTACACCTTCGCTAAACACAGCAGGGTAGCACGCGAGGTTCACTCTCACCGGGTGGGGGATGGAGTGCCTGCCTCTCTGTCCCCCATCACCCAAAGGAGGAGAAGGGTGAGTGGGGGAGAGCGGGATGACCGGTTTCACCGACCGTCTTGCTCTCCCCAGCCCGCTTCAGGCCACAGAAAACCCCACAGTTAGATCCCCGGTTGCCTGTTCCTCACGATCTAGGGGAGATCCCTCGCTTTCCTTTGGCGTAGCGCAGGGCAGGCCTTGAGTCGCTCGGACCTGTTCTGAGATCGCCACACGAAGAAGATGTGGTGAGTCGTTCCCCACTGTTTTGCGAAGAACCCTTGGAGAGGACGTTGGTGTTTGGCATAACTGCCAAGCTGTGATAGAATCCGCAGCATGCGGGTCTGCTATTTTGGAACCTACGATTTTAACTATTCCCGAAACCGTATTCTCATCGAAGGCCTGAAGCGCAACGGTGTGGAGGTCGTGGAGTGTCACGTGCCGCTATGGCAGGGCACCAGCGACAAGGTCGCGGCTGCGCGGGGTGGATGGCGCCGGCCAGGCTTAGCGCTGCGTGCCATGCGCGCCTACGCGACGCTGTTACGCCAGTTTCGGACCGTCGGCCCTTGCGACGCGATGGTGCTTGGCTACATGGGCCAGATCGACGCCTTCGTGGCCCGCCTGGTGGCCAATCGCCGGCAGATCCCGCTCGTCCTCGACGTCTTCATGTCCATCAGCCTGATCACCCGGGAGCGCCGGCTGGTCACTCCAGGCGATCCGTTGGACCGCCTGGTGAGCTGGGTGGAACGGACCGCCTGCCGGCTTGCCGACATGGTGTGGCTGGATACCCGGTTCTATGTCGATTACTTTCTTGAGCGCTATCAGCTATCCCCTTCCGCCTTTCGGCTGATTCCCACCGGTGCTGATGATCGTTACTTCTACCCGGTATCCGACGGGGCAGCGGATCATGGGCCGGCCCTGGACCGGTCGGGAGAGCACCCCTTCACCGTCAGCTACGTTGGGAAGTATGTGCCGCTTCACGGTATCCCCACCGTCATCCAGGCAGCCGCCCTGCTCCGGGATGAGGGAGTTCGTTTCGAGTTGATCGGCGAAGGCGAATCGAAGCCGGCCATGGTCGCCCTGGCCCAGGAGCTCGGCGCGGACAACGTGACCTTCGAAGGCTGGGTCGAGAAGACCCAACTGGCACGCCGGCTGGCCCCGAGCGATGTCTGCCTGGGCGTCTTCGGACGGGAAAGGCAGGGCATGATGACGGTCGCCAACAAGGTCTACGAGGGACTGGCAATGCGCAAGCCGGTCATCACGGGGCGCACGCCGGCGGTGGAGGCGGCTTTCGAGTCGGGCCGGCACTTGCTGCTGGTCCCGCTGGAAGACCCAGAGGCCCTGGCAGACGCCATCCGCCAGGTGCGGGACGACCCTGCTCTGCGCCAACGCCTTGCCGAAGAGGGGTATCGCGAGTATCAGGCCCACTACACACCAACTGCGCTGGGCGCTCTGGCTGTGACGTATCTGCACGAGCTGGTACATCCATGAAAGTCTCGGTCGTCATTCCAAACCTCCACTCCCCCATCATCGATGAGACCTTGCGCGCCATCCGTGAGCAAGCTTTTGATCTGAACCAGGTAGAGGTCATTGTGGTGGGGCGGGATCGCCATGGCCTGGTGCGGGAGGACGGGCTGGTGCGGTTTCACGATACCGGGCATCCTGTACCGCCGGCAGTGGCTCGCAACCTGGGGTTGGCCCAGGCAGCCGGCGAAATCGTCGCCTTCACCGACGCAGATTGCATTCCTGCTCCGGACTGGCTGGCGAATTTGACGGCAGCTTATCACGCCCGATCCGACCGGACTGTCGTCGGTGGCTCTGTCACGCCTGACGCTGAAAACTACTGGACACTCGCCGACAACATCAGCACCTTCTACCGCTTCTTGCCATCACGCCCGCCGGGAGAGCAGATCCATCTTCCGAGCTTGAACTTCAGCGCGCGCCGGCAGGTCCTTGAGGCGGTAGGCGGGTTCGATGAGCGCTATCCCCGGCCCAGCGGCGAGGACACCGACCTGTGTCTTCGGCTGCGGCGGGCCGGCCACAGCCTCTATTTCGAACCGCGAGCCGTGGTCTACCATCGCCCGCCCCGGCAGAGCCTGACCGCGCTGTTGCGCCATGCGCGGGATTTTGGGCGTTACACTCCTCGCATGCTGCCCGAATACGGCGATCTCCTGGGCTGGCCGGCCTTCCTGCGGCAGCCGGCGCTGATCCTGGCCCTGTCGCCTCTGCTG
>CAYYSH010000096.1:0-447 GCA_964474265.1 uncultured Anaerolineales bacterium | reverse complement strand
CTGGCCGCCGGCGTAACGGCGCGCATTTTCGCCACCGACGCCCAGGTTCGGCGCTACTGGCATACCGCGCCGGCCATCTTTCTGGCGAAGCTGGCCTGGTGCGTGGGAGCCGCCCAGCAGGGGCGATTTCGGATGCCGGCTGTCGAGGCGCGAAAGCCAGGGCCGGCTCTGGCGCGGGACAGGCGTGTCGTGGCCATTGTCGTGAACTGGAATCGACGCGAGGATACGCTGGAGTGCCTGGCATCCCTTCGCAACCTGACAGAGGCTGGCTGTGATATGCCGGCGCTGGACGTGATCCTGGTGGACAACGGCTCCACGGACGGCACAGCCGAGGCAGTTGCGGCTCGCTTTCCAGAGGTGGAGATTATCGCGCTGCCCGAGAACCTGGGGTTCGCCGCCGGCTGCAACGTCGGGCTGCGCCGGGCGTTGGAGTCGGGCGCCGACTAC
>CAYYSH010000095.1:0-9450 GCA_964474265.1 uncultured Anaerolineales bacterium | reverse complement strand
TGCATCACCCGCAGACGTCTCACCTTCGCAGTGGCCACCTGCTCAAAGGCCCGCACCGCCTGGTCCATCGTGGCAACCAGAGGCAATGATTGCCGCTCCATAGCCGCCACAGCCTCGCTGAGGGCAGGATCACCCTCTGACGCTTCAAGCACCGTGTTCATTTCAGACTTAAACACAGCCCAGCGCTGTTTGACCACGCCCAGTCTGTTTCGTACCTGCGGGTCGCGAGCGGAGGGAAGCGTGACTATCCGGTCAGACGTGTATGGCGCCGGCCCACCATCGGTCAGAGCCTGCAGCGTGGTCTCGAAAGCACTGGCAGCCTCTGCCAGACTGTCACGATGCAACTGTTCGTGGGGATGTTTTTCAATTTCGAGGGCATGCCGGGTCATGGCCTGAAGCAACATCCGCTGCCGGCCGGCCAGGTTGATGACCAATGCATCCTGAGCTGTGGTCTGAAGGCCAACCTCTGTGGCGATGACCGAGCCTGTGACGAGGAGCAGAAAGCCCAGAAACAGAAGTATGAGCCGACCCCGAACACTGGAAAGCATCGCACCTCACCTCGATGTACACGCCCGGCCCAAGATTGCAAGCACTCATGCAGCCGGCCCGAAGCACCAATCACACATTGCGGCCATCAGCCATCGACATGCTAACGGCGTCACATCATGCCCGAGCGGTGCTCATCGGCGACGGCGTCGTCGCCGGCCACGGCTGCGGCCCCCCGACGTGGCGGCTGCGGCCTGCTTTTTCGGGCGACCGTGGCACTGCTTATACTTCTTGCCCGACCCGCACGGGCAGGGATCATTTCGACCGACTTTCGGCATCTCACGCCGGACCGTAAAACCACCAGAGCGTCGCTGCTCCAGCTCGTACTCGGACATGGCGGCACGCTGACGCATCTCGGCGGCGGCGCGTTGTGCCTGTACCCACGCCTGGTGATTTGGCAACTGCGCGAAGAAGTTGTAAACCACAGATCGGTGAATGTTCTCCTGCAACTCCGAGAACATGGCGAACCCGCGACGCTTGAATTCTACCAGCGGGTCGCGCTGCCCGAAGGCTTCCAGCGTGATGCCCTGCCGCAGATCATCCATGGCCGTCAGGTACTGCCGCCACTGATCGTCGATCGTGGCTAGCATGAACCAGCGTTCAAAGGTTTTCAAGTCTTCGTCGCCAATCGCCTGGCGCCAGCCTTCCAGCATGTCGTCCAGCCGGCTGTGGATGATGGCCTCTATCTGATCCTCCGACAGGTGAGACCAGGCGCGCACAAGCGCTTCGTTCACCGCTGCGCGCAGGTTTTCGACCAGGGTCTGCTGTTGCCGGCGCTGCTGTGCGGCTGACAGATTGGCAACCGCCACCTGATCAAACGCCGCGTCGATGGCCTCCACGAGATCGGACCAGATTTCATCGGCGGTTGCCTGGTCGAGATACCCGCCGGTGAATTCACTGAATGCTTCGTGAGTTTCGCTGATGAAAGCCTCCCGGGCTGCCTCACGAATGGCTGCACTCAACTGGCCCGTGCCGAGTTGAGGCATCCGGGGTAACAAACCCACAATACGCTGAGCCTCTCGGCTTAGCAACCGGAGCGGGTTTTCATGCTCAATACTCTCTTCGATGAGAGGTTCAAGTTCGCGACGCAGTTCACGACTATCCAACTCCGCCAGCATCGCACTGTCCAGCCCATCGACTTCCGGCAAGATGCCACGTAGCCGGCGCAGGACACCCTCCACATTCACCTCGTCCGAAGTGGGCGATGTGAAAGTATCGACAGCCTGGTCGATCTGCTGCTTCATCCACTCTTCATAATTGACCAGATAGCGGTCCAGCAGCCCAGCGATCTCATCCCGGAAGTAGCTCTTCACCTCCTCGTCCAGATCGATTTTGCCCTCCAGGATGGCGCGACGCTTTCTGTAAATGGCTTCGCGCTGCTTGTTCACCACATCGTCGTACTCAACGAGATGTTTTCGGATGTCGAAGTTGTAACCTTCAACCTTTTCCTGAGCATTCTCAATCGTGCGATCGATCATCCCGTGCTCGATGGGGACGTCCTCATCCAGGCCAACCCGTTCCATGATGCCTTTGACGCGATCGCCACCGAACCGGCGCATCAGTTCGTCTTCGAGCGATAGGTAGAATCGGGATGAGCCGGGGTCACCCTGCCGGCCCGCACGACCGCGCAACTGGTTGTCGATCCGCCGTGCCTCGTGTCGCTCTGTGCCCACGATGTGCAGGCCCCCAAGCTCAATCACCTTCTGCTTATCGCGCTCGCACTGCTCCTTGACCGCCTGGATCTCATCGATGAGGCTGGCCGGCAAGGCCGGCGTCTCCTCAACGATCTGTCGGGCGCGATCCAACCGGTTAGACAGCACCGCACGCACCAGAGCCGCGCGCGCATTGTAATGACGCTCGTACAACTTCTCAGCCAGGAAATCCGAGAGATTGCGGCCGCTTTCCCGCGCCGCACGGTACCGCATCAGGTCCAACATCTGTGCATGGGTTTCGGCCACGATGGCTTCTGCCTGTGGGTGATCTTCCAGCAGTCGACGGGCCAGATCTAGCGAGCCATCGCTCAGCGCCCGCACGACTTGCCGGCCCACATCCCAGTCTACGCTGTGTTTTTCTTGCAGTTGCTTGGCCAGGTACGCGGCCACGCCAACCCTGTCCACTTCCTGAAGCGCTGCCTCATACTGCCTGCGTAGTTGCTGCAGATGGTCGATAAGATCCACCGTCATCCCCTGATGGTGGCGGACCATCTCGCGCGCTTTGTCCACCTGATCGCTCACCACGAGTCCTGCCAACCGCTCCAGGTCCCTACGGTCGAAGCAGCGCTCCTCTACCAGATGTGCGGCCAGGCCTTCAGGGTTGCCACCCAGCAGGATGTCAGTACCGCGACCAGCCATGTTGGTCGCGATGGTGACTGCCCCTGGCCGGCCAGCCTGGGCCACCACGGCTGCCTCTCGTGTGTGATACTTGGCGTTCAACACCTGATGCTTGATGCCCCGACGCTTCAGCAAGTTACTCAGGTACTCGGACGTCTCTACCGAAGTCGTGCCAACCAGCACGGGCCGGCCTATCTTGTGCATTTCCTCGATTTCCCGCACAACGGCCATAAACTTGCCATTCATCGTCCTGTAGACCTGATCAGCATGGTCGACACGGATCACCGGCTTGTTGGTCGGGATAACAACGACCTCCAACCCGTAGATCCGCGCAAATTCATCCTCTTCGGTTTTAGCCGTACCGGTCATACCCGCGAGTTTATGGTACATGCGGAAATAGTTCTGGAGCGTGATGGTAGCCATGGTCACGTTCTCACGCTGAACCTGCACGCCCTCCTTGGCCTCTACTGCCTGGTGCAGGCCATCGCTCCAGCGCCGGCCTGGCATCAAACGGCCAGTAAACTCATCAACGATGATCACCTCACCGTCTTTGACGATGTAGTCTTTATCGCGGTGGAATATGTACTGGGCTTTGAGAGCGTTCTCCAGGTAGTGCGTCAACTCGTAGTACTGAGGATCATACAAGCTCTCGCCGGCCTCAACATCGATCTCTGGCAACATCTCCTCGACGCGGGCAATGCCTAACTCTGTCAACGTGATTGACTTGGTGCGCTCATCGATGTCGAAATCACCGTTGGGTGGCTCATCCTCGCCGGCGGTGTTGCGCTTGAGACGGCGTACCAGTTGTGCAAAGCGCCGGTATTCGTCGGAGGGGGCCTCAGCCGGCCCGGAAATGATCAGCGGTGTCCGTGCCTCGTCGATGAGGATGTTGTCCACCTCGTCGATGATGGCGTAATGCAACTCGCGCTGGACCAACTGCGACGGATCGGTCGCCATGTTGTCCCGCAGATAATCGAAGCCAAATTCATTGTTCGTGCCGTAAGTGATGTCGGCCTCATAAGCCTGGCGCCGCGAGCACGGGCGCATGTGAACCAAACGCTCATCCTCTTGATTCGCACGCGGATCGACGTAGCTGGGGTCATAGAGAGCAGATACGTCGTGGGCAATAAAGCCGGTGCTCAGGCCCAGGTAGTGGTAAATTTGGCCCATCCAGCCGGCGTCACGGCGAGCCAGGTAGTCGTTGACTGTGACCAGATGCGCACCGCGGCCGGCCAATGCGTTGAGGTACAACGGCAGAGACGCCACCAGGGTCTTACCTTCGCCCGTCTTCATCTCTGCGATTTTACCCTCATGCAGCACCACACCACCAATGAGCTGCACATCATAGTGACGGAGGCCAGTCGTTCGCACAGAGGCCTCGCGCACCATCGCGAAAGCCTCAGGCAAGATCGCCCGCATGACCTCCTCTTCGGCTGCGTGAACGCGCTTCTCAAACTCTTCCTCAACCAGCGGATCACTGAGGTCCGCGTCGGCATATTCGCGCTCCACAGCCGCCCGGGCTTCGGCAATCATTTGCCGAAATTCCTCGGTTCGCGCTCGCATATCCTCCTGCGAGCGGCGCTTCATCTCAGGCTCCAGCGCATTGATTTCATCAACGATGGGTTGAATGCGCTCGATTTCTTTCTCGTTGGGATCCCCAAGAACTTTGGTCAAAATATTCTTGAACATATCGCATCCTCAATGAATACCAAACTCCTCATGTCGAGGAGTTCAGTCCGTAGTGTCTGATAAATTCATGGGTAATTATAATCGAGGACACTTATCTCCCAAAGTGGCTACTCGTTGAACATGGCGCCCACGGAGATTCCAAGGTGGATGCGTCGAATGACCTCTCCAAGGAGTTTTCCGACCGACAGGATGGTCAGGTTGGGCAGCCTTTTCTCTCTGGGGATGTTGATGGTGTTTGTCACCACAATTTCCTTGAACGGCGCTTCACGCAGGCGCTGGGTGGCCGGCGGCGAGAAGACGGCGTGGGTGGCACAGGCGTAAAGATCCCGCACCCCCCGCTCCTTCAGGAAATGCGCCGCACCGGTCATTGTGCCGGCGGTATCGATCTCGTCGTCGAAGATGATGGCATTGCGGCCGGCCACATCACCGATCACGTTGAGCGCCGAAGTCTGGTCTCCATCCACGGTCCGGCGCTTTTCGATGATCGCCAGTGGCGCGTTGAGCGCCTCTGCAAAGTTGCGGCTCTTCTTGGCAGCGCCAATATCCGCCGCGACGACCACCGGGTCCTCAATTCGCTTGTCCAGGAAGTAGTCACGCAGCAAATGGAAGGCGGTGATGTCATCTACAGGAATGGTGAAGAAGCCCTGGATCTGGCCGGCATGCAGGTCCATGGTCAGCACCCGGTCCGCGCCGGCCACAGTGATCATGTCGGCCAGCAGTCGGGCCGTGATTGGCACCCGTGGCTGATCTTTCTTGTCCGTGCGGCCGTAGGCGAAGTAGGGGATCACCGCCGAGATGCGGCCGGCCGAGTCACGCCGCACGGTGTCCAGAAAAATCAGCAACTCCATGATGTTCTTGTGCACCGGGACTGTCATGGACTGGATGATGAATACGTCGTCGGATCGGACACTTCCATGCAGCCGCACAAAGATGTTCTCATTCGGGAATTGGAAAACGTCGGCGCCGCGCAACCGTGTTCCCAGGGAGGCGGCGATCTCCTCAGCCAGCGGTCGGTTCGCGGTTGCGCTAAACAGGGCAAGCTCGCCATACATTGGAGATTCCATGTCTAAGCACCCTTCTGGTCTAGCAGCCTCTCGACCCCTGTGTAGGGGTCAAGTTCCCGTCTGGCGACCTGATCAATGACAAGGTCAAACTGCTCTTGAGAGACATTGTCAAGCGCATGGCTCAAGAGCGTGTGGCGGAGAATGTCCAGCACCTCACTGCGCACTCGCGCCTGCTCCCGTCGTGACTTCTCGCCACTCTGGACGAGGTAGGCACGGTGCTCCTCAATAGCATCCACCAGTTCGGTGACGCCGGCCCCCGTGGTCGCGACCGTCTTGATGATGGGCGGACGCCAGTCACCCATGTGCGGGTCCAGGTTCAGCATGGTCCTGAGTTGTGCGACGGCCTGGTCCGCGCCGGCCAGGTCCGCTTTGTTCACAGCGAAGACGTCGGCGATTTCCAGGATGCCAGCCTTCACCGCCTGGATGTCATCGCCCAACCCTGGCACCGTCACGACGACGGTTGTGTGAGCAGCCTCAGCGATCTCCACCTCACTCTGGCCGGCCCCCACCGTCTCAATGATGATCACGTCGAAGCCGGCGGCATCCAACACCGACACCACATCTCGCGTCGTCCATGCCAGGCCGCCCAGGCTCCCGCGCGTGGCCATGGATCGAATGAACACGCCGGGATCACCGCTCAGCGACTGCATCCGCACCCGGTCCCCGAGAATGGCCCCACCACTGAACGGGCTGGTGGGGTCAACGGCCACGATGCCAACGGTCCGGTCACGCTTCCGGTAGGCCAGAGCCATCCGGTTGACCAGGGTGCTTTTTCCGGTGCCAGGAGCGCCGGTTACCCCGATGATCTCGGCACGGCCAGTTCTGGGATAAAGCTGGGCCAGGACACTGCGCGCCGCCTGTCCGCCCCGCTCAACCTGCGTGATGGCTCGCGCGATGGCCCGCCGGTCGCCGGCCAGGACACCGTCAATCTGCGTCATGCCGGCTCTGCTTCACCTGCGCCCTGAGCCCGCTCAACCTCACGGCGGATGAACGCGACAATGTCCTGGGTGGACGTGCCGGGGCCAAAAACGCCTTTGATCCCCATCTCTTTCAGTCGCGGCACGTCTTCGTCCGGGATGATGCCGCCGGCCACGATCAGAACGTCGTCCATGCCGTATTCTTTGAGCAACTCGACAATTCGCGGGAACAGGGCCATGTGAGCCCCCGAGAGAATCGACAGGCCAACGACATCCACATCCTCTTGCAACGCCGCTTCGGCGATCATTTCCGGTGTCTGGCGGATACCGGTGTAGATTACCTCCATGCCGGCATCCCGCAACGCACGAGCCACCACCTTGGCCCCACGATCGTGGCCGTCCAGGCCCGGCTTGGCAACCAGTACGCGAATCGTCCGGCTGGGCTTTGTGCCAACATCACCATTATCAGGCATCAGGGCAACTCCATAAACTTAGAGATTGACGATTTGAGAGCTGTTATTTCGAGTAGGGGCATGTCTTGCACCCGCCCAGGGCGACCGCAAGGGTCGCCCCTACAACCGGATTTGAATACGCCCAAATACTTACTGCTATTCTAGCACAATCAGCGCCGGTCGAAAAGTTGCAACCGTGAAATTGCCTGCGCGACACCGACTGCCCGTTGCCCTCCCCGTGCCGGTCGTACTATAATTCACGACCGTCTGAAAACCCAGGAACCGCGAAAGGAGCGCACTTGAATGCAGAGTAACAAACATGGCATGTTCACCCAGGCAATTCATGCCGGCGAAGAGCCGGATCCGCTCACAGGTGCTGTTGCACCCCCTATCTACCAGTCCACGACCTTCGCTTTTCGGAATGCCGACGAGGCCTCTGCTGCCTTTGAGCGCTACACGGAGCCGGCGTTGATTTTCCAGGGCCGGCAAGACCCCTACGTCTACACCCGCTGGGGCAACCCCACCATCACAGCCCTCGAGCGCAAGATCGCCGCACTGGAGGGCGGCGAAGCCGCTCTGGCGACCGCATCGGGCATGGCCGCCATCGCTTCAGCCGTACTCACCGCCGTCGCTCCCGGCCAGCACCTGATCTCTGCGCGGGCCATTTACTCCGGCACCTACGAGCTATTCGCCAGCAAGCTACCACCCCTCGGCATCGACGTCTCCTTCGTTGATGCCACGGAGCCGGCCAACATCGAGCGCGCCCTACGCCCCAACACCCGCCTGATCTACATCGAGACCCCTGGAAACCCGCTGCTGGACATCACCGACATCGCCGCCACGGTGGAGATTGCACGCAGCGCCGGCGTGATGACGATGATCGACAACACGTTTGCCACACCGATCAACCAACGGCCGGTGGATCTCGGCATCGATGTGGTGGTGCACAGCGCCACCAAGTACCTTTGCGGCCACGGTGATGCCATTGGCGGCGCGGTGGTGGGGCCGGCCCACTTCATTCATGCTACCCGCACCGGCATGCTGCGCGATTTCGGGGGCATCATCAGCCCGTTCAACGCCTGGCTCATCCTGCGAGGCACCGCTACGCTCCCGCTGCGGATGGAACGCCACAACGCGAATGCCCTGACTCTGGCCCGGTGGCTGGAAGAACATCCCGCAGTCCAACTGGTGCGCTACCCCGGTCTGCCGTCCCATCCCGGGCACGAAGTCGCCCAACGCCAGATGACAGGCTTCGGTGGCATGATCGCGTTCGAGGTCAAGGGCGGCATCGAGGCAGGGCGCCGGCTCATGGATCGGGTAAGCCTGTGCACACTGGCCGTCAGCCTGGGCGACGTACGGTCGCTGATCTGTCACCCGGCATCGACCACGCACAGTTACATCCCGGCCCAGGCGCGACAGGCCGCCGGCATTACCGACGGTTTCGTGCGCTTCTCCGTAGGACTGGAGGACCCGGAGGACATCATGGCTGACCTGGATCAGGCGCTGACCGGGAGTTAGCAGGTACCGCACACACGGGGCACCGATCAGATCGCAGTCTGTGCTACGCGACCTGTTTCATTTGCCGCTGGTAGTGGGCAACAAGCCGGCGCAACCCCTCATCGAGGGACACGCGCGGCTCCCAGCCAAGCAACTCGCGGGCGCGCGTGATGTCGGCCACGGAGCGACGAACACCGCCTGACCGTTCCTGGTTGTACAGCGGGTGGATTTCCTTGTTCACCGCTTCGCCGATCTTGCGGACCAGCTCGTTGACACTGGTTTCCCGCCCACAGCCCACGTTGATGATTGTGCCGTCGGCGACGGGTGCCTCGCCGGCAGCAGCCAGTGCTGCCACCACATCATCGACGTAGATGTAATCGCGGGTCTGCTCGCCGTCGCCCCAAACGACCACGGACTCGCCGCTCAGAGCACGCTTCACAAACTTGGGGATCACCGGAGCATGGGCCGGCGGTATCGCCTGCCCCGGGCCGTAGGCGTTGAAGATACGCAGAATCACCGTCTCAATATCGTACAGCCCACCAATGGCGCGGACATAGTGCTCCGCTGCCAGCTTGCTCACCGCATACGGATTCGGCGGGTGCGGCTCCGCCGTTTCTCGCGTGGGCTGCACTGGCTGCTCGCCGTAGATCGTCGCCGACGAGGCCATCACCACCCGGTTCACGCCGGCATCCCGCATAGCCGTCATGAGACTGACCGTACCGCCCGTGTTCACGGCGTTGTATTCCACAGGGTACAACACCGACTCCGGCACGGAAACGCGAGCGGCCAGGTGGTACACCACATCGATGTCCCGCAGGAGCGTCCACAGCTTGGGGATGTCTCGCACATCACCGCGAGTGAACAACACGCGATCGTCCAGCGCCGATGGATCGCCGGCACTCAAATCGTCGAGGACACGCACATGGTGCCCCGCATCAACCAGATGATTGGCCAG
>CAYYSH010000094.1:319-9586 GCA_964474265.1 uncultured Anaerolineales bacterium | reverse complement strand
CAGCGGATGGTTTCTCGCGAGACCGGGGTGTACCTGCTGGCACATGATCTCTCGGGCAGGGAACAGCACACCCTGACCGGCGACCTGGTGTTTCCAGTGCTGGCCGGTGTGGCATCACCGCTTCTCCAGGATCGGGTGCTGGACTTGCTGCACGGGGGTGTGTTCTGGTCAGACGTGGGGGTGCACACGGTCGGCATCAATCAACCGGAGTACCACCCGTCACTTGCCGGCGGGCTCATGGGCGGCGTCTGGCCGGTGTTGACGGCGTGGGTGGCGTATGCTGGCCGGCAGCGCTACCCGGAGCACGTGGCGGCGGCCCTGCGGAATATTTACGCGTTGGCGGAAGTGGAGGTGCCGGCCACTCACGGGCATCTGGTACCGGGGCAGTTCCCCGAGTGGCTCCACGGAGATACGGGGGAGAGCCTGGGGCGGGCGCTGAGTCCCTGGGCGGCGGCGGTGTCGCTGTGGCTGGGGCTGGAAGGGCTGGCCGGCCTGTCGCCCGGTGGCGAGTCGCTGGCCATTCACCCCACGCTGCCGGCTGACTGGGGCTGGCTGGCTGTGGCCCATGTGCCCTATGCCGGCACGCTGCTGTCGTTCTGCTATCTGGACGGTGTCCTTCACGTGAACCGGCCGGTAGAGAGCCAGCACCCGGTGGAGGTTTACGACGCTATTGAGCCGGTGGCCGATGCGCCGGGGGTCGTGCTGCTGCTGTCGCGGGCCGGCGAGCAGCGGCTGTTCGCCGCCAGTGTGGAGGAGCCCGTGGACGCCGAGGTCGTCGCGGGTGGCCGGCGCTGGCCGATTCGACTGGAGGCCGGCGAGGCGGTGTTGCTGTCCTAGCCGGCGCGCCGGCTTTCGACTTCCACTCCGCTTTGCGCTATAATAGTTCTGCCTGTCAAGGGGGACGGACTTTTACACAAGTTAGGTCGTGAGGAGGTTACCATGTTGACACGCCGAGAGGTGGAAGAGCTAAGCCGCTACCGAAGCGAGAAGTATCCCATCATTAGCCTCTACCTCAATATTGACACCGGCAGTCCGGATCAGGACCGTTCGCTCATTCGGCTGAAGAACCTGTTCAACAAGGTGGAGGATGCCAAGAACCATTTGAGTACGGAGGTAGCCGAGTCGCTGTCCCGTGACCAGGAGCGGATTCGGGCTTTTGTGCGGGAGCAGGCGCTGCAGGGTGCGCGTGGCGTGGCAGTGTTTGCGAGTTCCGGTGCCGGCCTGTGGCAGACGTTCACGTTCCCGAATCGGGTTGGCCGGCAGCTTGAGATTGGGGATGCACCGTACGTGAAGCCCCTCATCCGAATGTTGGAGCGGTACAAGCCCATCTGTACGGTGCTGATTGGCAAAGGCAAGTCGCGGATCTTTTTGCTGTATGCCAACGAGATTGAGGAGCAGACGGATGTTTTCAGTCCGGTGCCGGGCCGGCACGATCAGGGTGGCTGGGCCCAGGCCCGACTTCAGCGACATCATGATGAGCGGGTGATTCAGCACTTGAAGGCCACGGCTGACCATCTGTTCAAGATGTACCAGGACGGCGTGTTCCGCCGGCTGCTCATTGGGGGCACGGAGGAGCTGGTGACGCAGTTCCAGGAATACCTGCACCCTTACCTGCGTGATCGTGTCGTCGCCACATTTCCGATGGAGATGATGGCGAATGTCAAGAAGATTCAGCAACAGTCGATTCAGGCGTTGGAGGCGTCGGAGCGGGCGGCGCAGGAGTCGCTGCTTGAGCGGCTGGAAAGTGAATTTGGAGCCCAAAAGCTGGGGGTTGCCGGCCTGACCGCGACCATCCGTGCGCTGGAGCGCGGCCAGATCATGACATTGCTGGTCAACGATGGGTTCGCGGAGCCAGGGTATCGATGCAAGAGCTGTGGTCACATCATCCTCCAGCAAGAGGATCAATGTACGTACTGTTCGGGCGATCTGGAGTACTTCGACGATGTGGTGGCCTACATCATCGATCAGGTGTATGACCAGGGGGCTGATGTGGTGTTCGTGGCCGGCGATGCCAACGCCCAGCGATTAGCGGACCTCGGTAACATCGGCGCGTTGCTGCGCTACCAGTTCCAGGCGTAGCCCTAACCCTGGCAGTCGCGCGAGCTGACTTCACGAAGCCGCTCAGGACGAGAGCATTAAGAGCCTATCGGAAAAAATCGCTGGCGCCGGTCTCCGACCGTGCCCCCTGGCGCGGTCAGAGGCCGGCCAGAGCACTTTTCGGCACTAAGTGGCGAGTACGAGGGAGTTGCAAATGGTCGTAACGGAGACTGTGACGTCCTCCGACTTTATCCGGGACATTATCAGAGAGGACTTGAGGACCAATAAATATGGTGGGCGGGTTCACACTCGGTTCCCGCCGGAGCCGAATGGCTATCTGCATATTGGGCATGCGAAGTCCATCTGCCTGAACTTCGGGGTTGCTGAGGAGTTCGGTGGGCTCTGCAATCTGAGGTTTGATGACACAAACCCGACCAAAGAGGAAGTCGAGTACGTGGAGGCCATCAAAGAGGATGTCCGCTGGCTCGGGTATGATTGGGATGACCGGGAGTTCTACGCATCGGACTACTTCGAGCAACTGTACGAGTATGCCATTCAGTTGATCAAGGCCGGCAAGGCCTACGTGTGCGACCTGAGTCCCGAGGAGATCCGGGAGTATCGTGGCACCCTCACGGAGCCGGGCCGGGAGAGCCCGTATCGCAATCGCTCGGTCGAGGAGAACCTGGACCTGTTCCAGCGTATGCGGGCCGGCGAATTCCCCGAGGGCTCCCGGACTCTGCGCGCAAAAATTGACATGGCCCACCCGAACATCGTGATGCGAGACCCCGTGATGTATCGCATCATGTACGCCACACATCACCGCACTGGCGACAAATGGTGCATCTACCCGATGTACGACTTCGCTCACTGCCTGTCGGACTCCATCGAGGGGATCACGCACTCTCTCTGTACCCTGGAGTTCAAGAACAATCGTGAGCTGTACGATTGGTTTCTTGATCAGTTGGGGGTCTATCATCCTCAGCAGATCGAGTTTGCTCGCCTGAATTTGAGCTACACGGTGCTGAGCAAGCGCCGGCTCATCCAACTGGTGGAAGAGGGCTATGTGAGCGGGTGGGATGACCCCCGGATGCCCACGCTTTCGGGTCTGCGGCGACGGGGCTACACGCCGGAGGCCATTCGGAATTTCTGCAGTCGCATCGGTGTTGCCAGGAAGGATAACGTCATCGAAATGGCCTTGCTGGAACACAGCATTCGGGAGGATTTGAACAAGCGCGCGCCTCGGGTTTTCGCCGTATTGCGACCACTAAAGGTCGTTTTGATCAACTACCCGGAAGACCAGGTGGAAGAGATGGAGGCAGTCAACAACCCGGAGGATCCCAGCATGGGGACCCGGAAGGTGCCCTTCTCTCGGGAGTTGTACATAGAGCGAGACGACTTTCGCGAGGACCCACCGAAGAAGTTTTGGCGTCTGGCTCCCGGTCGCGAGGTCCGGTTGATGAATGCTTACTTCATCAAGTGTGTCAATGTGATCAAGGACCCGAAGACCGGCGAGGTGGTCGAGTTGCACTGTACTTACGACCCCGAGACGCGCGGTGGTTCGGCCCCGGACGGGCGCAAGGTGAGGGGGACATTGCACTGGGTTTCGGCGGCCCACTCGCTGAAGGCGGAGGTTCGGCTGTATGACCGCCTGTTCACCAAAGCCAACCCGCTGGATGTGGCGGAAGGGGAGGACTTCAAGTCGTACATCAACCCGAACTCGCTGGAGGTGTTGACGGATTGTCGAGTGGAGCCAGGTCTGGCCGGCGCGTCCCCGGGAAGCCGCTATCAGTTTACGCGTCTCGGTTATTTCTGTGTTGACCCGGACTCCCGCGACGGTGCTCTTGTGTTTAACCGGACGGTGCCGTTGCGGGATTCGTGGGCCAAGATCGAGAAGGCCCAGAGGTCGGTGGGGCAGTAACCTGTGCTGTCGCAATCATCCATGGAGGGGACCCATGTTGAGCATTGATCTGACTGGCCGTCGCGCCCTGGTGGCCGGCGTTGCCGACGACGCCGGCTATGGTTTTGCCATTGCCAAAGCGCTGGCTGAAGCTGGGGCATCCATCGTCGTGGGGACTTGGCCGCCGGCGCTGCGCATCTTCCACAAGTTGCTCGAACGGGGCAAGCTGGACGAGTCGCGCCGGCTGTCCGATGGCCGAATGCTGGAGTTCGAGCGCATCTACCCGCTCGATGTAGCCTATGACACCCTGGAGGATGCACCGCCAGACATCCGGTCAAACAAACGCTACAAGGATGTGGGTGATTTTTCCATAGAGGGGCTGGTCAATCGCCTGACTGCTGACTTCGGGGAGCAGCCACTGGACATTGTGGTTCACTCGCTGGCGAATGCGCCGGAAGTCACGAAGCCACTCATTGAGACCAGCCGTAGTGGGTATCTGGCGGCGTTGAGCGTGAGTGCGTATTCCATGGTGGCCATGGTGAACCGCCTGGCACCACTCATGCGGCCAGGAGGGGCTTTTCTGTCGTTGACTTACATGGCCAGCCAGCGGGTCGTCCCCGGTTATGGCGGCGGGATGTCCACGGCTAAGGCCGCTCTGGAGAGCGATACGCGCGTGCTGGCGTTTGAGGCGGGCCGGCGCTACGGCGTGCGGGTGAACTGCATCTCGCCAGGGCCGCTCGCCTCGCGGGCTGCGCGTGCCATTGGTGCGGTCGAGCGCCTGATCGAGTACTATGCGGAAAACGCACCTCTGCCGGAAGCCGTTTCCGCGGCGGAGGTGGCGACAGCGGCGGCCTTCCTGGTCAGCCCGCTGGCAAGCGGCATCACCGGCACAGTGCTCTACGTGGACAAGGGCTTCCACGTCATGGGCGTCTCGGGGATTGAGGCGCGTGAATCACCGGGGTGACATGGCGGTTCGGGACTTTATTCCCCCCACCTCGTTACCAGATATGGCTTCAGTCGCAAGAACGTTTGCGCCTGGGCTTTCACTACTTCCTCTGCCTGGGTGGTGGTCATGTCCCACGTGGTTTTAACCAGGCCGGCTGTTCGCCCGTAGTACAGACCGGTCATTGATTCAACGATCTCGTCAGGGGTCGTGCCATTAACGCCGTGGTTGTATGCCACGGCGAAATCGTATACCACGTGTGCCCACAAGTCGGCGGGGAAGCCGTAGGCCTCGGCGGTGAGGCCGGCCAGTTGTGCCACTGCCTCGAAGTTGCCGGCGCGCATCACCCGTGCCCACAGGTCTGCGTGTTCATTGAAGCCGGCCTTGAATTTCTCGATCATCGCATCCAGCGTCACATTCACTGGCTCTGGCTCGGCCTCCAGTGGCTCGCCCAGGATGGGTGCCGGCTCGACCTGGTTGACCTTCTGCCACCGATCGGCGTAGGGCGTCATCAGCATGAACAGCGTACCCACCACCTGTCGGAACATGGGACCCAGATGCTCGGCCGGGTCCTTGGCATCGTGAATCTTGGCCCCCAGGTATGTTTGGGCGATGCTGAAACCCTCGTTGATGGCCACCGTTGTCATCCAGATGTCGATGCCGAAGCGAGCCACGTTGGTTTCCCACACGTCCTTGGCGGCGAATGTCTGCGCCAGATCGCCTGAGAAACCAAAATCGCCACCGATGGGCTGGCGCACGTCCAGGCCGTACAGCGCCCGCGTCATGGGATAGGCGATGTTGTTAGTGATGGTGCCGTCGTACTTGTGCCGGCTGTAGAACGGCGTGACGTAGTCGTAACCGCCCTCGATGATAGGACTCGCCAGCCGGCGAATCCAGTCGGGGGTGATGCTGCGCAGGTCACTGTCCACGACAACACAGGCTCTCGCACCCAGCAACTCGGCCGCCTCGAAGATGGCACGGAAGGCGCTGCCTTTGCCGGGCAAGCCCTGATACTGGCCGGCTACTACCTCGACGCCAGCCGGCACCGGGGTGTTGCGCACGACGTCCATGGTGCCGTCGGGTGAGCCACCGTCGGAGTTCATCAGCACTGGCTTCAGGTGGGGGAAGTGCTCCACCACCCCCTGGGCCGCCTGCTGCACCACGTGACGGATGGTGCCGGCGTTGTTGTAACTGGGGATGCCGACTAACAGGTCTGCGTTGCCGATTTCGACCAATCGCTGGCGGGTGTCCTGGTTCAAAGCCGTTTCGTACGTCATCCGTTCATTCCCTCCTCAACAACAATCTCTTCCCAGTAGGTGTTGGGTAGCTCCAGCGTACGCACCGTGTCGGGGTCAAGATTCTGATAGCGGGCCTTGATCAGCGCAATAGGGACGCGGTGCGTAACCAGCCCGATGCGCTGCCCTTTGTGGCGGGCCACGATGTCCTCCACGGCGCTGTAAACGCGTGCCTGAACCTGGGCCAGGCTCTCGCCCCCCGGGGGTGTGACACGCCATGGCTCCGTCTGCCACCGCCGGAATGTCTCGGGATAGCGTGCCGCGATGTCTGCGCGCAGCCGGCCCTGCCAGGCGCCCTGGTTGATCTCCATCAACCGGGGTTCCAGGTGCAGAGGCAAATTCAGCGCACTTGCCAGTATCTCGGCGGTCTCTGCGGCTCGCCGTAGCGGGCTGCTGTACAGCACATCCAGGCCGGCGTCGCGCAACTCCTCGGCCAGGCGGCGGGCCTGGGCCAGTCCACGGGCGTTTAGTGGTGGGTCTGCCTGGCCCTGATACCGTCCTTCCACGTTCCAGTCCGTTTCTCCGTGACGAATCAGCACGAGGGTTGTGTTCTGTGTCATGTCCTATGGCTCGTGTTGTCATGCAGCGGATGGCTCGGTCATCAGTCCGAACTTCTCCCGGTATTCTGGTATCTCGATCATCGGCGGCCGCTCGTGATCCCCGATCTGCTCGACCTCGAGGTAGTATCGACTGTCTTCGTAGTGGATCAGCTTCATGCTCTTGTTGAATTCTTCGAGCAACCTGATCTTGTGTCGATCCTCCAGGCGTTGTATGACCACCTGGATGATGGCGAAGGCCATTTTGCTGAGGGCCGGCAAAGGCTGATTGTGGTGCACCCGCATTTTCAGGTCCACCTGAGCGATGGCCCGCAGCCCAAAATCCTCCAACTCCAGCAGGTCGATGAGGAGACCGGTTTCCACGCCGTAGCCGGTGAAGAAAGGTAGTCGCTCCAGTGCATGGCGCCGGCCCGCGTACTCGCCGGCCAGCGGCTGCACCAGGCCCGACAGCTCCGGCCAGAACAGGTTGAACATTGGTCGTGCAACCAGTTCCGTGACGCGACCGCCACCACCGATCTGAATCTTGTCGCCCACTTTCAGAGGCCGGCGGTAGAAACCCTTCACGTACTGGATGCGCTCGGAGCGCAGCAGCGGGCCGATCAACCCGTAGACGAAGCGGGGGTGGATGTTCTTAATGTCGGTGTCGATCCACACGACAATGTCCCCCTGCAGCACGTACAGGCTCTTCCACAGAGCTTCACCTTTGCCCCGATAGGTGCCATGCTGCGGCAGAATCTCCGAATGCACGTACACCGGGATGCCCATTTCCCGGGCTATTTCCACCGTTCGGTCGGTCGAACCGCTGTCGATCAGGACCATCTCGTCCAGAAGCGGCACCTCTTCCACCAGGGCTGTCCGGATCGTGCGGATCACGTTCCCAACCGTCTCTTCTTCGTTCAGGGCCGGCAGGCCCAGGCTGATTGTGATTCCCTGGTCCTGTTTCTTTTCCAGCAGGCGTTCCAGATCGGCGAATTCGTCGCTATCGAAGGTGTTTTCGGCGAACCACTTGTCAACCAATGTCGAGATGGAAGGCGAGATCAGCGTCGGGGCCGGCGTGGGCTGGAGTGCTCGCTGCGCTATGGCTTCGGCCTGCCGGCTGCGCACCAGGATGAGCGTCTGCCGGGTTGAGGCGGCCACCTCAGCACCGATGGGCCCCAGACGTGTCTCGGGAACGGGGAGAGTCATGCGTGTTGTAGCGCCAACCACGATCACCTGGTGGCCGCCGGCCTCGTGCACAATGCTGCGCGGCATCTGCTCTGTGACAGTGACGTTTCGGGTGATGCTGGTCATGCCGCGCAGAAAAGGCAGAAGCTGGGTGTAGCCTCGTTCAACTGTACTCCGGGCACCTTCCTCGGTCACTTGAAGCAAGGTAATTTGCGCTCCTTCTGCTTCCGCCAGAGCGTCAGCGATCTGGAGTGCCAGGTCCATGTGCGGCGAGCCGGCGCTCACCGGCAGCAGAATGCGGTCGATGCCGGCTAACTGCTGACCCCGGACCAATGCCACGTCGCAGGGTGTCTCGTGGAGCAGGGCGTCCACAGGATAGCCCAGCACCCGGTCTGACTGCTCGGGACGCCAGGTAAGGAGCAGAAGGTCGATCTGCTCGCTTTCGATGATGGGCAGGATCTCTGGCCAGGGGACGTGGGCCACGCGGACGCGTGGCTTGATGCGAATGGGCAATTGCTGGAAGGCGGCTTCCAGTTCTCGCAATGTCTGCCGGCGCTCCTGGGCCGCGACCGCGCCGGCACTCAGCGGCTCCTCGGGAGGCACCTCGACCACGCCAACCAGGACAATCTCACCCTGGCGGCCACGCAGCAGGGCCCGGGCCAATCTGATCAATGCTTTTCCGTCTTCTGCGCTTTCAACCGGCAACAAAATTCGAAACGCCCGCGATCTATGTTTGTCGATCACGTAATCACCTCAATTCACGTCCTCACTTCGCATTACCTCATCAAGTAGCGGAATCAGGTGCTGTTCCAGTACGGCTTCCCAGGTAAACTGGTGCAATACCCGCCGTCGAAGTTGATATGCCCGGTCGTGTTGCAGGTGATCCAGGATCGCATCGGCGACAATGGCCGGGTCATCTTCCAACTCGAAGCGATGGGCCAGGTCGCCGGCACTTTCCCGAATGGGTGGGATGTCAGCCGCGAAGACGGGCAGTCGGGCCAGGCCGGCCTCCAGTACCGGGATGCCGAACCCCTCGCGCCGGCTTGGGAACAGCACAAGATCGGCCAGTCGGTACAAGTCGGACATCATCGCATCGTTCACCCGCAAAGGGTGCCCTGCGTCGCCATACTCGTAGAGAAAATGGACGCGCTCCACCACGGCCAGGTCCTCTCGAAGCTTCTGCAGGGCTTCCAGGTAGGCCACATTTGTCGGGTTATGGGGTCCCGGCGGCCCGGTGACGATCAAAGTTGCCTGGGGCTTGTGGTGGGTCAGAGCGGCCGTCACCCGGATGGCGAATTCGATGTTCTTGCGGCGGGTGATGCGGGCCGGCAACAGTATCAGCGGATCGGCAGCCAGCAGGTCCAGTTTTTCCAC
>CAYYSH010000094.1:0-309 GCA_964474265.1 uncultured Anaerolineales bacterium | reverse complement strand
GCCGGCTGGTGGCTGGTTCCAGCTTCAGGAAGGCCGGCACGTCCACGCCTGGCGTGACCACACGGATTTCTTCCTCCGGCAGATCCAGCAGGGCGGCCAGTTGGGCTCGCCGGTGTTTTGAGACGACGACATAGTGCACGCCCGGCCAGGCTGTACGCAGCAGATCCCAGGGATAGCCGGGATGAAGGTCTGGAGTGTACAGGGTGTCCTGCCAGGCAAAGTCGTGGCACCAGGCAACGAGGCGGATGCCCTCGTCAGCCAGCCGGCGCAGCGCAGCGGTCAGTGGCAGGTTTTTGTGCAGGGTCAGTG
>CAYYSH010000093.1:0-9612 GCA_964474265.1 uncultured Anaerolineales bacterium | reverse complement strand
ACATGTCTTAGGCGTCTCGGTCTTGACCGCGTAACTCTTGTGATTGACAGGTGCGATTGCGCTGGAGATCATGAAAATTGGGATTGACATGCCGGCCATTCTCTGTTACAATAGCAGTGGCTATTGCAGGGACGCTGTCAGATGATGTGATCACATCTTCTGACCCCGCTTCGGTCACAGTGCGTTGTACCCCCCTGCGACGTGCAGTGACGACATCTCTCTGGTCTGTCAGAGAGGTGTTTCCGGCTGCCTGGAGTCGGCTCCGGCAGGAAACGGGCTGGCTCTTGCTGCCGACTCATATGGGGCGTTTGATCCCCACCGGATAAGTCACGGCTGAATCACATTCTCCATAGCATCTGACATCGCAACCACGACGCGTTGCGGCACAATGGTTTACATAAGCGTACCGCCGATCAACCTGCCCCGGCACATCAGCGGTTCATAAGACCGTATACCTGGACGGGATACGTGGCCGGCTCAAGGCAGCTTCTGCAGGTCTGATCGACGGAGTCAGTTTGCCCCCCTGGCTGATCAAGGAGGTGATTGAGTATCTAGCTAAGGAGAAGGAGCTTCTAAGAGAGCCTATCCGAAAAAGTCGCTGGGTCCGGTCTCCGACCGTGCCCCCCGGCGCGGCCAGAGACTGGCTAGACCACTTTTCGGATAGGCACTAAAGAACACGTGCATACTGTTGGTTCGTCGAAGTCCCTCACAGTACTGAAAGGAGACTCAAGTTGAAATCGAGGCTACACCTTCTACTGTTCTCGGTTTTGATTGCGGTGAGTCTGCTTCTGCCGGGCGTCCTCCTGGCAACGGCAGCCCCACCCGCCCCGGCTGTGAGCGCTAAGCTCACAGCAACCCCGTTGACGATCGCTGATGTGGTAGGGCCAGATCGCAGCACTGGGCAGTCAACCTACATCATTCGCCTGGCCGGCGAGCCCCTGGCAACCTACCGGGGAGGCGTCGCCAGGTTGCAGGCAACCAGCCCGCGCGTCACTGGTCAGGCAAAGTTGGACGTGAACAGCCCGGCCAGTCAGTCCTACCTCAACTATCTGGCCAATCGGCAGAGTCAGTTCATCGCGCAGATGGCGCAGGTGGTTGGACACCCGGTGAAAGTGCTGCACACGTACAAGGTCACCTACAACGGCCTCGCGGCGGTTCTGACGCCGGCTGAAGCCGCCCGTGTCGCCAAGATGCCCGGCGTCATCTCCGTGCGGCCCGACGAGATGAAACACGTCCTGACCGATGTCACGCCCGATTTCATCGGCGCGACAGCGATCTGGGACGCAACGGCTGCCGGCGTAGTCACCGGCACCAAGGGTGAAGGTGTCATCGTCGGCGTCGTCGATACCGGCATCTGGCCAGAGCACCCCTCCTTCGCCGATGATGGCACGTTCCCGGCTCCTCCGGAGAAGTGGAACGGTGATTGCACGCCGCCTGAAGGCGACGACTACACCTGCAACAACAAGCTCATCGGCATCCGGTTCTTCCTGGACGGGTACGTTGCAGCGGTGGGGGAGTATGATGGCCTCTTCCTCTCCGGGCGTGATGATGACGGCCACGGAACACATACCGCCTCGACGGCCGCCGGCAATGAGGATGTGCCGGTGACTCTGTTGGGCATTGATCGTGGTACCGTCTCGGGCATCGCGCCCCGCGCGCACGTAGCCGCCTACAAGGCCTGTGGCCCGCAGGGATGTGTCACGTCAGACCTGGTGGCCGCCATCGACCAGGCGGTAGCTGACGGCGTTGATGTGATCAACTACTCCATCGGCGGCGGCGCGGCCGATCCCTGGGACGATGCTGACAGTCTGGCCTTCCTGGCAGCTCGGGAAGCCGGCGTGTTTGTCGCCACCTCCGCCGGCAACTCCGGCCCCGATCCCGAGACCATCGGTTCGCCGGCCAACGCACCGTGGGTCACCACCGTGGGCGCCAGCACCAGCAACCGCCACTTCATCAGCGAGATCACCCTGACAGCAACAGACACCGAGCCGGTCGTCCTGTTTGGCGCGTCTGTCACCGAGGGCGTCACCGACTTCAACCTGGTGGACGCTGAAGGTATTCCCGATAGCGAAGGCGACGACTCCGGGATGTGTCTGCATCCGTATCCTGAAGGCACTTTCAACGCCAACGATGTTGTGCTATGCCGGCGTGGCCAGATTGCCCGCGTCCTGCGCGGTGACTACGTGAAGGCCGGCGGTGGTGGCGGTGTGATCCTCTACAACCCGGTGCAGCAAGGGCTGGCTACCGACAACTACGTTATCCCCGCCGTCCATGTGGAGAATGACGCTGGTCAGCAAATCAAAGACTTCCTGGCTGCCCATCCGGACGGGGTAAAGGTCAGCTTCACGCGCGGTACGGCCGTCTTCGGCCCCGAGGACCCGCGAGTGATCCCCGACATGATGGCGTCGTTCAGCTCGCGCGGCCCCAACGGCCCGGTGCCGGCGGTCATCAAGCCGGACGTCACCGCGCCTGGCGTTCAGATTCTGGCCGGCAACTCGCCTGAGCACGCTGGTCCGGGTGCACAGGGTGAGCTGTTCCAGGCCATTCAAGGCACGTCTATGTCCAGCCCGCACGTGGCCGGCGCCGGCGCGCTCCTCAAAGCCGTGCATCCCGATTGGTCGCCGGCCGAGATCCAGTCGGCGCTCGTGACCACGGCCAAGACCGAGGTGGTGAAAGAAGATGGCGAAACGCCGGCAGATCCTTTCGACATGGGCGGCGGCCGAATCGACCTGACCCGGGCAGCGGATCCTGGCCTGGTGTTCGACATGACGGCCGCAGACTACGAGGCCGGCCAGGCTGATCCCGCCAACATGAACCTCCCGAGCCTGGGCTTTGGCCCGATCCCGGGCATTGCCACCATCACGCGTACTGCCAAGAGTCTGGTACCGGTGGATTCGACGTGGACGGTCTCGATCGATGCGCCAGAAGGCGTTGACATCACCGTGTCCCCCGATCCGCTGGAGGTGCCGGCCAACGGCACGGCTACCTTCACCGTCTCGGTGGATGCCACGGGAGTGCCAGAGGGCCAGTACTTCTTCCACGTCTACCTGGAGCACGGCCCACACCAGGTGCACCTGCCGGGCGCCTTCGTGAACGTGCCGGCCGTCTGGTCCTCGTTGGAGAAGATCGAGACCCAGTTCGACGCCAGCCGCACTGACTTCGACCTGTTGAGCGGCGTGAACCTGGATCCCTTCGTCATCAACGCCTACGGTCTGGTCGAGCCTACCAGAACAGCCGGCGGCCCGCTTGATCAAGATCCCGATCAGAATGCCAATACGGACCCTCTGGGTGAAGGCTTCGAGCTGTACACCTACACGCTGAGCTCCGATGTCATGTGGTTCGTGGCCCAGACGCGGGAGTCCGAGATCACAGACATCGATCTCTATCTGCTTTACGACGCTGATGGGAGCGGTACCTTCGAGTGGCCGGACGAGCTCATCGACAGCGACACCTCGGGTGATCCCAACGAGGAAGTGGATGTCACGCTGCCAGCGGCAGGTGATTACCTGGTGGCGGTCCATGCCTGGGCCGGTAGTGGTCGATACACACTCAAGACCTACCAGGTGACAACTGCTGAGATGGAGCAGTCGCTGAGCGTCCTCAACGCGCCCAGCAGCATCATGGCAGCGGGTAAGTACGCCATGCAGGTAAGCTGGGATCGCCAGATCGACCAGGGTGAGGAGTACCTGGGGTTGATCACGCTGGGTAGCGCCGATGATCCAGCTTCCCTCGGTGTTGCGCCAGTACGCGTCACAGGTATCACGCCGGCAGTCCAGAAGATGGTCAGCCCGGATGCGGTGTTCACTGGTGAGAGTGTAGACTACGAGGTCGTTCTGGCCAACGCTGACCCCATAAGCCGTGAAACAACCCTGGCTGATGTGATGCCGGACAACATGACCGTGGATCCGGCGTCTATCACCGGTGGCGCCACTCTCGAGGATGGCACTGTCACGTGGAGCGGCGCACTGCCGGCCGGCGGTCAGGTGACTATTGGCCCCAGCACAACCCACTTTGGCTACGTGTCCCTGGCCTCCCTCGGAGTCACGCCCATTGACGTAGATGACATCAACCTGGATGACCTGGGTGTCAACTTCCGAGGTGCGACTGTCTCGTACCTGGGTGATCAGTATGACACCATCTGCATGGTCACCAACGGTTACCTGGTCATGGGTGGCTGTACGTCAGGTGACGATATCAGCGTCACGCCGCAGCAGTTCCCAGACCCCGCCGTGCCGAACAACGTGATCGCCCCGCTGTGGATGGATCTCGATCTGGACGGCGGCGATGGTGTGGGCGGCGGCACCTGGTATGCAGCCCGGCTCACCGACGGTGTCAGCCACTGGCGTGTCTTCGAGTGGGAAGATGCTGCGCGCTGGGGTGAGGATGGCACAGCCTTTACGTTCCAGGTCTGGCTGAAGGAGGAATCCGAAGAGGTGACCCTCACTTATGCCCGCCTGGAAGGCCCCACAGCTCCCGCCGTGGTCGGCGCTGAGAACGACGATGGAACGAACGGTGCGGTCTACTACTTCAACGATGGCGAGACAGAGATTGGTACTCTCCCAACTGTTGACGACATCCTGGATGTCAGTGGTGGGCCATCGTTCCACACCATCACCTACAGCGCCGTGGGGACGGCAGCCGGCGATGCCACCAATGTCGCCACAGTCACCAGTGGTGTGAGCCGCGACGTGGACAGCGCCTCGGTGACGGTGACCGAGTTGCCGCCACCGCCTCCTGGCCGGTACAGCCTGTCGGCCCGGGTGTTCGTGGACTTCCGCTGCGATACCTACTTCGTGAGCGGCATGGACCGCGCCCTGGCAGACGTCCCGGTCACGCTCTCGTTCTCGAACAAGGCGATGGTCACCCACAACACGTCGCGCACGGGCCTGGTTCTGTTCTCTGGCTTCGACGTGACGGATCCGGTAACGGTCACTGTGGAGTTGCCGGCAGAGTATCGGGGTAGAACCCTGGGCTCTTGCCCGTACAGCAGCACCACTGTGACACTGTCGGCCTCGGACTTCAGTCCGTGGGGGACCAAGTTCCTCACCTTCGGGACCGACGTGACCGGCGAGTTTGCCGGCCCGTAGGCGGCAGCGCCTCACGCGTGTGACCCGTTCGGACTTCGGTCCGAGTAGATCGAGGGGCAGGTTGGGCACGCTCAGCCTGCCCCTCGTGGTTTCGGTGCCTGGCACATCTGTGGCCACTGCTGGTGAGGCCGGCCGCAGCGATGCTGCAATTGTCCTGCAAGTTCGTAATGAGTGGCGTTGACATGCCGGCTGTCCTTTGTTACAATAGCCTTGCCAGGAAGCCTGTCCCCCCGCAAATCGATTAAGAGCCTATCCGAGAGGAGTTGCTATGAAACAGCGACCCTGCTACATCATTTCTGCATCCCCCCGGTCATCTGCGCTCAGGCTGAGCATTCCGCTCCGCCCATTTGCCGCGCTGACGTTTTTGTTCCTGCTCATGGTCCCGCTGATGGCGGCGCCAGCACCCACACACGCCGGCCCCGACAGGCCGGCCAACCTTCCCCAGAGGGTTCCTCCTGTGCCCGACGGGCTGACGCTTCAGCGCGGGCCGCTGGGGCTGCCGGCCCTCACCGACGACGCGCCGCGCTACGTTTTCTTGAAGATGCATGGCGCACCGCTGGCCCGGCTGTACGCGGACCGAAAAAAGGCCGGCGCCGGCCTCATGAGCGCCGCGTCGCAGCGAAGCTACGTCCAGCGCCTGGCGATGGCGCAGCGGCAGGTGGTGGCCGGCGCCGAGGCGCTGGGAGTGCCGGTCATCAGCACCTACCAGAAGGTCTTGAACGGCGTGCAGGTGAAAGCCCGTCCGTCGCAATTTGACGCTTTGCTGGCCCTGCCCGGCGTTGAATCCATCCACCCGGTGGCTCTCATGTGGCCAGTGCTGGATGACAGCGTACCGCATATTGGCGCACAGCGGGTCATCGATGAGCTGGGGATCGACGGGACGGGTGTCGATATTGGCATTATTGACACCGGGATCGATTACATCCACGCCGACTTCGGCGGACCGGGGACGGAGGAAGCGTACCAGGCCAATGACAACACGCGCATCGATGATACCTACCAGGGCGAAACCCTGTTCCCAACAGACAAGGTGGTCGGTGGTTGGGACTTTGTGGGTGAGCTGTACGATGCTGATTGCAGCGAGCAGGATGAGCAGGCCCACAGGTGCACGAGCCGGCCTCAGCCCGATCCAGACCCCGTGGACGATGGATTGCATGGCACGCACGTGGCGGGTATCGCTGCCGGCACGGGAACCGGGGCTGTGCCTCACGGTGTCGCCCCGGGGGCACGCCTGTGGGCGTTGAAGGTCTTCGGCGCTCAGGGCAGCACCAGCGTCACGGCTGATGCTATCGAGTGGGCGGTGGACCCCAACAACGATGGCGACATCAGCGATGCGTTGGATGTCATCAACATGTCGCTGGGGGCCCCCTTCTCCGGTGGCGCTGCCGGCGCAGAGCGTGAGGCAAGCGTCATGGCCATTCAGAACGCTGTCGCCGCCGGGATAGTGGTGGTCGCCTCAGCCGGCAACTCCGGCGACGCCCCGCTGATCACCGGATCGCCGGCCTCGATCCCGCAGGTCATCAGCGTCGCCAGCTCGTACGCCCCGGGTGAAACCCGTAGTGCGCTGGAAGTGACTGCGCCGGAGTCGATTGCCGGCCTCTACGAGGTGGCAACAGCGGGTTTCGGGCCGAGTCTTGAAGAGGCCGGACCGATCCAGGGTGAAGTTGTTTACGCGGAGCCGGCGGACGGCTGCCAGGAGCTGACTAACGCTGCCGAGGTCGGCCAGAAGATTGCTCTCATCGACCGGGGCACGTGCACCTTTGTCACGAAAGTCAGGCACGCCCAGGCGGCCGGGGCAGTGGCTGTGATTGTGGTCAACAACGTGGCCGGCCCGCCCATCGGGATGGCGGATGACGGTACAGGCTCGGACATCGCTATTCCCGCGGTGATGATCTCCCAGAGTGATGGTGACGTGATCAAAGGCGCACTGCCTGGTGTCAACGTGACCCTATCAGCCGGCGTCGTGGTCTCGCGCCCCGATCTGACGGACAATATCTCAAGTTTCAGCAGCCGGGGACCTGGCTGGGAGCGGCCAACAGCGGATCTCGTAGGTCCATCGCCCATTCTCTTCAAGCCAGAGATCACCGCGCCAGGCTCCAATATCCTGTCCTCCCGCGCCCGGTCTGGCACAGAGGGCATTGTCGCCAGCGGCACGTCCATGTCCTCGCCTCACGTGGCGGGTGTGGCAGCGCTGCTCAGGCAGGCCCATCCGGATTGGACGCCGGCTCAGGTAAAGGCGGCCATCATGAACACCGCCCGACCAGAGATCTACGTGGATGGTCATCCGGCGTTCGGCGGCGGTGGGACGGTCGCGCCGGCCACGCGCATGGGCGCCGGCCTGGTTGATGCCTTCGCTGCCATCAACACCGATGTGTTCGCCTTCGCCAGTGAGGATACGCCGGCGGTGGACTTCGGGTTCCTCGCTGTGTCGGAGCCGACGACACTGACCCGCACCGTGACGATTCAAAACGACAGCGATGCGGCGGTGACCTACAACGTAGCTTTCACGTTCCAGGATGCCGACGACGCAGACGCCGGCGTCGACATTCGTCTGTCCGACGATGTCGTGACGGTGCCGGCTGGCGGCTCTGCCACGGTGGAGGTCACGGCTGACGTTGATCCGCAGGCTCTGAAGGACTGGCCGCTTAGTGGTCGTGCCACTGGCAGTGGTGATGCGCTGCGAGACATCGAGTACAGCGGCTGGCTGACGTTCACGCCGGTCCAGGACGCTGACGTGTTGTCCTTGCCTGTCTATCTTCTGGCGCGGAAGTCGGCGGACATTGCCGCTCAGACGACAAGTCTGGAACTCCACGAGTTCGGTGCGGCCAGCGGTGCCAGCGTGGAGCTGACAAATGCCTCGTCGGTGCCGGGCACGGCGGAGGTGTTCACCCTGGCCGGCCTGGACCCGAACGAAGAGAATAGCAACGACGCGATTGACGTGCGCGCCGTTGGCGTGCGCAACACGTTCGTTGAAGGACTTGGCAATCTGCTGGAATTTGCTTTCACCACGCATGCGCCCAGAATGCATCCTGTTCAGATGGAGGCGGACATTTTCATCGATGTCAACCAGGACCGCACGGCCGACTACATCCTATTCAACGCCGACCTCGGAACGCTGACCACGGGTCGTGCATCAGGTGTAAACGTGACGGTGCTGTCTGATCTGACCGCCGGCACGCTCTCCCTGGAGTTCTTCACAGAGACTGACCTGTTCACCACCAACATCGTCTTGCCCGTCATTGCCGAAGACCTCGGCCTTGGTGACAGCAACCTCACTTTCGATTACTGGATCGCGGTGTTTGATGCGCTGAACGAAACGCTGGTGGATGTCGTTCCTGAGGGCGCGTTTGAGACGCCGGCCCGTTTCACCTTCGACGGTGCGCATCCGCTGTACGTCGTTGACAACCCGTCCATCGATGTGGTGGACCGGCGAGCGATCGGCTTCTTCGCCGACCCCGTGGGTGCGCTGGCTCAGCCGTCAGCGGATGGGCTGTTGATCCTGTACGACAGCAGCCCCACCAACGTAGCCGCGGATGCGATTGAGATAGATTTCGCGTATCAGGTCAAGGAGTTGGCCATCGAGGCAGATCGGGCGGCTACGGGGTTTGTGAACAGCCGTGATGTCACCGGCAGCTCGCTGGGGGGCTCTCGCATGTGGACGGGGGTGACGATTGACAAGACCCGCTGGTACGGTGTTACCCAGTTCGATCTGGCGTCTGAGGTGCCCAGCAATGCTCATATCGTCGATGCGGCTCTGGATCTGACCGGTCAGGAGGCGAAGTACCTGGACCCAGATGCCGATGCCACCTGGATGGTGGAGCTTCTGGATGAAAGTGTGGACAGTGCGTGGCCGGATGTGAAGTTCTACATGGTTCACCGGGCCGGCGTCGATACCACGCTGGGACCTGCTCTCACCGACGAGGACCTGAGTGCGGGCACCGTCAACGTCTTCCAATTTGACCGGGATCAGATGGCGATCCTGGAGCAGCGGGTTGCCACAACCGGACGCGTCTCATTCCGCACGAACATGGTGTTGGATCGGTTGTCCCAGCTTGTTGATCGACATCTGTTCGCCTGGGATGGCGGCGGAGGTATTCGCATTCCCGGTGAGCACCCTCCCGTGCTGCGCATCAAGTACGTGGCTGCCAGGTAAGCATGGGCGAGGGGGGACGGAAGATGGCAACCGGAAGGTGGAGACCCACCTCCACCTTCCGGCTTCAGTTCCTCGTGTGCCTGAGCGCCGCCGGCCTGATTGTTGCTGTTTTTGCCGGCTATTGCCCAGATGAACTCTCGGGCGTATCTCCCCCTCGCGGCCCGGAACGCGTGGCTGCAGGCACCGACGCCCACACTGCCTGTGACCCCGTGGCCGACGATGACACCCGCCCCAGCCGATATTCGGGTTGTCTCCTCGGCGACCTTTACGCAGACCATCGGGGCCGAGACGTTTCTTTTCATCGTGGGCGAAGTGGGGAATGCCGGCTCCACGCCGGTGTGCGATCTGACCGCTAGCGCGGCTCTCCTGGAC
>CAYYSH010000092.1:3113-9752 GCA_964474265.1 uncultured Anaerolineales bacterium | reverse complement strand
GTGAGGTGGGTGTTGGCAAGACCCGGCTGGTGCAGGAAGTCATTGAGTCGGCCGAGGATGTGTATTTGTTGACCGGCCACGCGTATGAGGCAGATGGCACCCCGCCGTACCAGCCGCTGATCGAATCGATTCGGGGCGCTCACGCCGCCTTCGAGTCACTGGACCCACCTGTTCCACCGCTGTGGCTGCGCGAAGTATCACGCCTGGTGCCCGAGCTTGGCGTTCAGGCAGTTGAGCCGGCCGGCGCTGCCATGCCACTGTACGCAGAAGAGGCGCGCAGCCGGCTCTTCGAGGGCATCGCGCGCCTGATTGGCCGGCTGGCCGAAGAACGCCCGATTATCCTCGCCCTGGACGATCTCCACTGGGCAGACGAAGCCACACTCGAGGTATTGGGCTATCTGACCCGGTCTGTGGCATATCAGCGCGTCTTAATCGTCGCCACGTATCGGCCTGAAGAGGCCAACCCAACACTCCGCCGGCTTATTCGGGACCTGCGGCGTGCTGGCCTGCTGACTGAGATAAGCGTTCGTCGCCTGACCCTGGACGAAGTGACCACAATGATCCGCAAGATGGCCGGCATGACAGAGGGTGCAGAGCGCTTCAGCAAACGCCTCTACGAACGCACTGCCGGCAATCCCTTCTTCGTGATCGAAGTGATCAAATCGCTGTTTGAGCAGGGACTACTTCGCCAGGAACCTGGTGGCTGGGCCACCACATGGGAGGACTTCGCCAGTGACTATCGCACATTGCCGCTGCCCCTGAGCGTGCGCGAGGTTGTCGAGGCCCGGCTGGAGCGTCTGGATGAGAACACACGAATGGTCCTCGAAACCGCAGCGGTGATTCGCCACCCCTTCGAGTTCGCCACGGTTCAAATCGCCAGTGGCCTCTCCGAGATCGAGGCCCTGGATGCATTCGACGCGTTGCTTCGTGCCGGCCTGATCCACGAGATTGCGGTCGATGTTGACGGCAGCATCTACGACTTCTCACATCCGCTGATCCGCGAGGTGGCATACCACGACCTCAGTGGCGCGCGCCGGCAGCACCTGCATTGCCGGGTGGGTCAGGCACTGGAAGCCACACACCTCCCGTCTCCGAACGGGGTTGTGGACCGGCTGGCGTACCACTTCGGCCTGGGTGGCGCGCGCGAAAAAGCGCTCAAGTACGCGATTGCCGCCGGGAACCGTGCTCGTGCTCTCTACGCCGCCGATGCCGCCGTAGAACACTATCAGCGTGCCCTCTCCCTCAAGCCGGATGCTGCAGCCGAAGCCGAGATTTGCGCCGGCCTGGGCGATGTCTACACGTTGCAGGGACGGCATGCCGATGCCATCGCCAGCTACCAGCGAGCGCTGAAGCTGGTGACAGATTCACAGGAAATCGCAGACCTTCACCGACGGATCGGGCGTGTGTACGAGCGAGGTGGTGACTACCAGGCAGCCCTTTCCCACTTCCAGCGCGGTAAAGCAGCCCTGGCCGATGCCGGCCCGTCCCCCATGATGGCCCGGCTGGACGACGGTATTGCGCTGATTCACATTCGCGAGGGCCGGCACGCTGAGGCGATCGAGCTATGCCGGCGTGCTCTGGAAAGTTTGAATGGCCTGGGTGAACAGGACACCCGTCAGGAGATAGCCTGGCTGACCAATACCCTTGGGTCCGCATATCTGGGTCAGGGTGATTATACAGCAGCGTTGGATCACTTCCACCGCAGCCTGGAACTCCGCTCCGAGCTCGATGACCTGCAGGGAACGGCTACGCTGCACAACAACATCGGTGTCGTGCACTATTATCGGGGGGATTATCAGGCGGCCCACGAGTGTTATGAGCGCAGCCTCGCCATTAAAGAGGACATCGGTGACGTGTATGGACTGGCCATGTCACACATGAACCTGGGCCTTACCAGCTTCCGCCTGGGCGATCACGAGGCCAGCCGGCGACATCTGATGCAGGCGTTGAAGCTGTGCCGCGAGATCGAGGCTGAAGGCTTACTGCCCGAGATTTACCGGATTCTGGCACAACTCCACCTGGGGACTGGCGACGCCGATGGCGCCTCCATCTACGCCCAGAAGTCCCTGGAGGCGGCGAAGGAGCTGGGAAGCGAGACCTTCGTGGGCGTAGCGCACCGGGTATTGGGGCAGGTAGCGGCTGCGAAGGAAGACAGTGTGGCTGCTCGGGAGCACTTTGAGGAAAGCCGGCGTATTCTTGAGACGTGCGGCGAAGCCCACGAGCTGGCCAAGACGGCCGTGGCCTACGGCGAGGCTCTGGCTGCGTGGAGCGAAATGGATGCCGCTCGTTCCCAGTTAGAGCAGGCGGCGGAAATCTTCCGGGAGTCGGGGGCTGGGCCGCGGCTGGAACGAGTGCAGGCGAAGCTGGACAGCCTTATGGAGGTGGCCGGCTGACAGCCTGGTTCTACAGCCAGCTATTCCGTTCCCCTTCCCGACTCGTCCGCTCGATGACCTCCACCAACCATGCATGATCACGAAAAACTGCCGCCTTCCCTTGCGCAATTCGCGCCCGAATTGCCGGCCCTACGTCTTCTGGCAGTTCCTCCTCATCCAGCACCCGGTAATCACCATCTGGCGTGATCAGGATATCGACGGTTAGATCTTTCCACTCGACATAATCGTTGCCGATTTCTGTCTCGCCGGCCAGATTGAAGTAGTAGCCGGCAGTTGTCCCGTCCGGTAGTACCCAGTGATAGACATTGTAAGGTCGGTCGGCCCAGTAATAGGCATAGGTGACGGTTCCCCCAGGCAGTCGGAGTCCGGCTACCTCGCCTCCCTCCCCGGTGATGTCGTAGCGGAGCACGACATGGTCGGGTGCCCGTCGGACGAGGGCGCAGTCAAAGGTCACAACCGAGCCGTCGAGGCGATGCTTGATCTCCCTGAAATGGGTCTCTGACATGTTCGCAACACAACGGGCTCTATCATTGCCCAATTTTGAACCGCACCAGTACCGGGTCGTGGTCGGAGCTGCGCCGGCCTGTGTCCGGGACCTGGGACCAACTGTCCGGGTAATCGGCGTTGATGCGTATGGGCTCGATACGCCTGAATGCCCCGGTCATCGCCGGCGTGGTGAGCACGTGGTCCAGCACTTCTGCACGACCCTCGAAGATAAAGCTGTAGCGTTGCTCCGGCGGCGCCTGGAACCACAAATTCTCCAGCGGTGCCTCTGACGTCAGCGTTTCAATCGGCGGCGAGTTGAAAAAGTCGTTCAGGTCGCCCAGGACGATCACACGGGCATTGGGCGTCTCAGCCAGCAGGTCGTTCACTACGCCGGCCAAGAATTGCGCCTGCTCTACGCGTCGTGGTTGCGTCTTCTCTGCGCCGCCGCGCTTGGACTTGAAGTGGGCCACGATGACCCATACCACATCCCCAGCGCCACCACCGCCGGCCTCGCTCACCACCAGCCGCACCAGCAGCGGAGGCCGGCTGAACAGCAGATCCCCATCGTTAGTCCCGTCGCCATCCGTGTCGCAGGGCACGCCTGGACCGCCGGTGTCTGGACTGAGTCGAGTGCACCCCTGAAGCTGCTGGCTGTCCAGGATTGTCACCCGCTGACGATCATACATGAAGCCGACGTTGATGCCTCGATTGTCAGGACCCGGGATCAGCAAGGCTTCGTACTGCGTTTCGATCTCCGGGCGATCTGCCAGCGCTTCCAGCAGTTCGACCTTTTCGACTTCTTGTAGCCCCAGGATTGTTGGTTCTCGCAAGTCATCATGGATCGCTTCGGCCAGCTTGTCCAATTTTAGCGCCAGTTCCTCGGCGCTGACCAGAGAATTGGCCTGGCGCGTCTGGGTCTTGCCGGGGTCAACGATGTCGTCAAAGAAGTTTTCGGCGTTGAATGTCGCGACCGTGTACTCATCCGGGGCCGGCGTCAAATCGCGGAACAGATCATCCCACGCTGCCAGGTCGGCGTCAGTAATCTGCAGATCGCCATTCAGATCCGCCGGGTCGTCACTACCGGCGCGCTCACCCAGCCGGCTCACCAGCATCGTGCGGTCATCCAGATCGATGTCCCCATCCTCGTCCAGATCCCCCTGCTTGCCAGTGGCTGCCATCTTGACGATTGTCGGGCCCCGGACCAACTGGAGCTTGTAGTTGCCGAATGAGAAGTCTAGCGGTCCCTCAAGTCCGCCCACGCTGTCGCCAACCGCCAGGTCAAACGGCCCGACGCCGGCGTCGTCTACCAGGAAGATCTCTCCGACCGGCCCGTCCTCGAAGACGTGCCGGCCATCAATGGCATCCGCTGTCACCACGGCGAACTCGCCAAACCGGGAGGTGGGGCCTACCACTTTCGCTGACGTGGCACGCACGAGCATGCCTTCCAGCGCCTCGAAGTAACGCTGGGCTGCACTTTCATCTGCCGGCGGGTCCAGCTCGATGGGGGCCGGCAGCTCGTTGCCTGAGGAGACAACCTGCAGATCGTCCAGCGCAATCTCCGTTAGCCCAAAGAACTCCTTCACCAGGCCACGCACGACCACTTTGTCCCCGGCCGATACCAGGTCGCGCCCCCGATCGAAGACGAAGAGGCCATTGGACGTGGCCGGGGCGCTGTCGCAGGCGGCGTCCTGAATGAAGAAACCTTCTCGGTCACTCTGCTCAAGGTCGGCGGAAACCACACCCTGGGTCACGACGACCTGACCCTCGAAATCGGAACTGAAATCAGTGCCCTGGATCTGGCAGATAGTGACTTGCGGCACCGGAGCTACCTCTGTACCGATGTCGGTGTCATCGCGAGGTTCCAGCTTGAAATTATCGAAGCTGTAGTAGAGCGGTCCGACAACGAAGTCCAGGGCATCGCCGGCAACGGGGCGGTAGTTGTAGCTCCCCAGGTCATCCACGATGAGCCCGCCGCTCCCGTCGTCCACCTGCCATTCGCCGTGACCCAGGTCCGGGTTCGTGACAGTAACGTTTTGCACGCGCAACAGCACGCTTTCCCACTGTTCCTGGGCCGCATCGCCAGTGTCGATGGTTAGCGGTGCCGGCAGCGGGTTGTCGTGACTCAGGATTGTGATCTCGCCTTCTTCGATTTCGGTGACGCCCTTGAACTCGCGCACACGTCCGGTTACCTCGACCTCGTCACCCACTGCAGGCCGGGGTGTGGGGCGGAACAGGAAGAGACCACTCCACGGGCCCCCGTCTGGGTCCTGGATGAACACCCGGTCGCCGGCCTCGAATATGGCGGTGACAATCCCGCGTGTGGTCACAGTCTGGCCGGCAAGGCGCGATTTACCGTCGGGATCATCTGTAAGCTGGATGTCGAAGATTCGAAAGACCTCCAACTCGGGCGTGGGCGAGGGCCGTATGGCCGGCGTTGGTGTAGGCATGCCCGCAGGTGGCGGTGGTGTGGCCGTCGGCAAACAGCCGGCCAGCATCAGTGTGGAAAAGATGGCTGCGAGTGTGAGTGAGCGCCAGGATCGAGTGAAGTGGACAGGCAATTTAGCATGCATGGATCTTTAGTCCCCCCTTTGCAGAGTCAAGTGGGTTGGGACGCAAAACGTGAGATTCCTGCGCAAATTCGGTCAACACGTTTTGCGGTCTGGATACGCGAACTCTTTCCATGTGAGTTTACCACGAAATTCGGTTATCGTCGAATCCGCACCTGGTTTGCAAAGTTTACCGAAATCGTGTAGCATAAGGTCATCGATTAAGAGGCGTTACCAACACTTCTTCTTATCGTTTGACCGACGAGACCACACCAGCCTTCCTGCCAGGGGGGAGCGAAACATGCGACTTGGTTTCGGCGTGAAGGTTCTGGGCCGGCCTGGCTTGAAATCCCACGACAGCCGGCGCTGGCAGAACAACCCACATCTCAGCGTCAGTCTTGCATATCTGCGAGACATCTTCGAGTATCTGAAGCAGCATGACATTCGGATGTACCGGATGTCATCCGAACTGGCACCGTATGTGACGCATCCTGACCTCCCGCAGTTTCATCACCAGATTGACGAGTGCGCACGCGAGCTTGCCCTGGTTGGCCAGATGGCGCGTGACGCCGGCCTGCGTCTTTCTTTCCACCCGAAATCCCATGTCAACCTCAGCACCCCCGACCCCCAACAGGCTGACCGCAGCGCGCGAGAGTTGATGGCATTGGCGCGTATCCTCGACGCCATGGGCCTGGGTCGCGAAGCGGTCATCGTGGTGCATGTCGGCGGAGCATACGACGACAAAAACCTGGCGGCAACACGTTTTGTGCAGCGGTTCATGCAACTGCCGGCCTTTGTCTGCCGGCGTCTGGCGCTGGAGCACGACGACGCAATCTTCTCCCTGGCGGACATTCACAAGATACACCAACAGACCGGCATCCCTCTCGTGCTCGACTACCTGCATTTTCGCTGTCATAATCCCGAGGGTCTCAGCCTGAAGGATGCTCTGGCGATGGCGCTGGGAACCTGGCCGGCTGATGTGCGCCCGAAAGTCCATTTCAGCTCCCCGCGAACCGAGATGCGAATTCTCCACCGGCCAGACCCGGTCACCGGCGATGGTCGCGATGTCCTGCGACCGCCTCTCCCGTCTCAGCATGCAGACTTCGCTCATCCCTTTGAGTTCATGTCGTTCCTCAGAGTTGCCAAAAGCCTGTGGGGCTCTGCCGCAGATGCCGGGCGCGCGTTCGACAACATGCTGGAATTGAAGGCGAAGG
>CAYYSH010000092.1:0-3103 GCA_964474265.1 uncultured Anaerolineales bacterium | reverse complement strand
GCGGGCCGGTCTATCAGGTACGCGAATTGGAGCAGGCTTGGTCCGTGGAACACGTGATGAGCGAGGCCGAGCCGGCGCGCGTGCTGGTGGCGGTGGTCAATAATCCGCGAGATCTTGAGATTGCTCAGGAACAGGGCTGGTACCGGATTCCACTGAAGCGTGCACCGCGCCAGGTGGCAGCGGACTTCCTGGCACTCTACCAGACGGCCGCGTTCAGCGACGAAAAATGGGCTGTCAACTACTTTGCGCCGGTTCGCAGGTACCACATCGTCCGCCGGCGTGACCTGCTGCCCGACGAGGCCGATCACCCGCGCGCCGATGATCTGTATTACAAGGTGGAGATCGATCCGCTGGAACGACTGCCGGCCCCGATCCCCAGCCGGCGGCTGAGGCGCATCACCTTCATCGCCACCACTCTGGAGCGGCTCCTGTCGGCCGAAGAGATTAACGATCTGTGGATGAGCGGCATCTCGGAGGCGGAACTGTGGGATGCGTTTAAGCAGGAGAGTGCCGAGGTTGAGAGTGCGTCCTCTGGAGCGCAACTGAACTCTACTGAAGAGACCACCGAGGATTAGGCCACCGGTGTTCCAACGGCTTGTGGGCCGGCCCTGGGCTCTCTGAAACGCGCCCGACGCGCCCCTTTTACAGGAGCCAGGCTACAAGAGCGGCCATGCCGGCCACCACCCCGACGACCGTGAGACAACTCCCCATGCAACCGAGACAGCTCACGGGGTCGCCGGCACCCACGCTGGCGCACTTCACGCCGGCGGCGCAACTGTGTGTCATCATGCCAGTCCAGGGTTCGGCCAGCAGCAAGAAGATGAAAAAGACGAGTCCGCCGAGAAACATCGGAGAGGACGCGACGCGGTTCACGATGGCTTCTACCTGCAGCATTGCCAGCAGTGTGAAGCCGGCGCAGTAGAAGGGGACTGTCAACAGAATAACAGCCTTGAGCAGGCGGTGCCGGCGGCGGCGCCGCTCTCGGTCGGAGGGTATGGGTTGCGGTTGGATCTGGATCGGCTGCGTGTGTTGAGATGATGCCATCTGCACGGTCTTCCTCTCTCGTCACTAGCCCTTTGATTTTTCAGACGTAGGACTGGCTGGAAAGTCGTGGCCGCGCCATGGTCGGCTTCTATCAGGAGTTGTGTGGTTGAGAAGATCGAGGCTGGTGAGGGCTTTGGGATTGTCGGCGTCGTGGTTGAATCTGGGGCTGGGCCGGCCCGTCTGCTGATAGATTGTGAAGGATGAGCCAGTTCACGTGCGACTTATGTGTGTAGTGATGGCATCGCCGGCGTATGGCGTCGTTGCCGGCGAAGGCCATCAGGTGCAAGGCTGGTTAGGAGCTCCCCTGCCCATAGCCAGCCTTGCTATTTGTGGTCATTCCTCCTCATGCCGGGCCATAGCGTATCAGGACGTCACACACGTTCGTCGCTGTCCAGATCATAGCGGGACAAATCGCGCGTCTTGGTCGTACCGGGCAAGATCATGTGGGTGCCCAGCTCATCCTCAGGCTCGTCAACAGCGAACCCGGGGCCACGGGTGGCGATCTCCAGGATATGGCCGTCGGGGTCCCGAAAGTAGATGGAGCGAAAGTACGTGCGGTCGAAGGGGCCGTTGACATGGATCCCCTGTGCCTCCAGATGTGCCTTGAAGCGGTCCTGCTCCTCTTCGTCCTCGACCATGAAGGCAATGTGATGAGTACTGCCGGCCCCGACGCGCCCTGCGACAGCCTCCGGGTACTCGAAAAACGTGATGACCGTCCCTGGCCGGCCTTGCTCATCGCCGAAGTAGAAATGTTTGGTGTTGGGGTCGTCGTAGTTCACCGTCTGCTTGACGAGCCTCATGCCCAACACCCGGGTGTAAAAAGCTGTCGTTCGTTCCATATCGCGGCAGATGGCCGTGATGTGGTGAATCCCTCGCACTTTCAACATCGAAATCTTCTCCTTCCCGCGCCAGGCTAAACCGCCTGCCTGCCGTGGTCTACGCTTCAACCCCAATTGAAAACAGATGCTCCAAATCATAGTTGGAGTACACTTTGAACGCCATCAAGGTCTCGGTGCGGGTGATGCCCTGGACGTCCTGAATGTGGCCTGTCACCAGATCTGCGATCTCCTCGTTTGTCCGCGTTCGCAAGATGGCGACCAGATCATATTGGCCGGCCACGGAAAATACCTCTGTCACCCCATTCAGTGCCAGCAAGGCCTGGGCGACCCGGTTCACTTGTGCGCGTTCCACGTTGATCAGTACAATTGCAGTTACCATGTCGTTTTCTCCTTTCCGACCTCAGTCTGGATAGCGTGTCGTTCTGCTGGCGTCTCTGAAAGAACGTTGGTTAACAAGTGCTTACTCAGCCGTTTCGCCAGGCTGATAATGGTCAGCACCGTGGGCCGGCCCAGAGCCCGTGGAAACGTGCTGGCGTCACACACGTAGAGATTCCTGACCCGTGTCTGCAAGTCTTGGTCCAGCATCTCCCCGATGCGGACAGTGGCGCTGGGGTGGGTGCCCCGGATGGGAGTCACAAAGATCGTGTCCGGTGCGCAGCCGGCTCGCACCAGAATCCGCCGGCTGACCTCGATGGCGCGGTCGAAGCGCGCCTGATCACGTTCGGTTATTGGCTTGCTGATGTCATGTTCCGCGAATATTTGGCCGGCAACTTCGTCGGTAACTTTGATCATCACTCCCAACGTGCGGTTCCAACGCGGCCATGTCAGCGGGTAGCGTAGGCCCTTAAGCGCGGTGATCAGCGGGTACAGCAGCCACGGGTCGATGAGTGTGCTGAGCATGTAGCCACTTTCCAAATCCTCGTATCCGTAAGTCATGGGTGGCTCATGACCGATGCCCTCGAACTCCGACACGCCGTAGACCATAACCGTCGAGTCCATAGCCAGGCCATGGCCGGCCTCCCGCAACCCCGAGTTCTGCAGGATCAGCGGTGAGCCGATGCCGCCGGCTGCCAGAACGACGACCTCGGCTCGAACTTCGAGGGGGATACCGCCGGCCAGTGTTCCCTGCACGCCGGCGGCGCAGCCGTTCTCGATCAGCACGCGTTCCACCTTCGCCTGGGTGAGCAGTTGGCAGCCGGCGGCGACCGCCTCATCGAGAT